>JAIRTV010000400.1 GCA_031254675.1 Planctomycetaceae bacterium
CAGATGAAAATACATCATTCTTAGGAAAAAATTCCCCCAAAAATGGTTCATTCGTAGGTGAAAATGGTTTATTTGCCGTGGCAAATGGTTTATTTGCCATGGCAAATGGTTTATTTGCCACGGCAAATGGTTTATTTGCCACGGCAAATGGTTTATTTGCCGTGGCAAATGGTTTATTTGCCATGGCAAATGGTTTATTTGCCATGGCAAATGGTTTATTTGCCATGGCAAATGGTTTATTTGCATGGGCAAATGGTTTATTTGCCATGGCAAATGGTTTATTTGCCATGGCAAATGGTTTATTTGCATGGGCAAATGGTTTATTTGCCACGGCAAATATTTCATTTGCATGGGCAAATAATTTGGTTTCAGGTGAAAACACCTGCAAAAACAGAAGACTGAAGCGGTTGCGACAGGAACACTTACTACCGTTTGGGGTTGTTATTTTTTGAATTTTCCAATAACGAAGAGGAGAAGATTTATGGATGGTTTAAGGCATTGGTTCCCTGGCAAGCGTGTTGATCAGATTGCTATGGCGAAGGATTGGTTGCAAATATTGTCTGCGGCGAAACCGCCTTGGGGCATACCGGACGCCGAGGTTTCGGAATTGCGGCAGTTGACAGAAGTTGCCGAAGAGCTTTTGGCAATGGCCATGTCTGGTGAGCGGACGAAAGTGGTTACAGCTGAATGTAAGACGGCGTTTGAAGAGTTATATGAGAAGATGCGGTTTCTCAAGGGTCATTATTTTCTGAGTCCGCCGTTGGTTGATTCGGATTTTATTTCGTTGGGTTTGACGCCGAAAGACTCGACTCGGACGCCGGTTCCGCCGCCCAATGCTCAAGCGGAGGCGGATATTGGCAGACCGGGACCGCATTTGTTGATTCTTTATTTGCGACCTCTTTCTGGTTCTCCGCCGGATCCGCATCGAAGTGATTATGGGTTCCGTATTTACTGGGGGGTGATGCCGGCTGGTGGGGCGGCGGTCGAAGCGGCAACAAGTTCAAAACGCGAACTGGTCAAAATACCGGTCAATGGTGATGAATTACCGCATTCGCGTTTTACGCGGCGAAAAAAGGAGTTGTTTGATTTTCCGCAAGAAGATAGTGGCAAGACGGTTTATTTTTGTGTGCGGTACGAAAATGCCAAAGGAGAACCAGGACCGTGGGGTCCAATGTTTTCAACATTTATTCCTTGACCAAAGAGAGTTTTTAGTTAATAGTTGATAGTGAATAGTGAATAGTTCGCAGGCGGAATTATTACCATTTTAGCAATAATTCCGCTTGCGGTATTTCAACTATTCACTATTCACTACTAACTATTCACTCATAACTATCAACTATTAACTAATTTCATGCCGGAATATCGTTATACAGCACGGAATGAACTTGGCTCAAAAATCGAAGGAGTTATCGACGCCACCACCGAAACTGAAGCCGCCGCAACCCTTTCCGCCGGCGGATTGTTTCCGTTGGAAATATCGCCCGTACTAAAACAAACCACCACCGGAAAAATCCGCCGCGTCAACGGTCAACAATTAGCCGCCTTTTACTCCCAACTCGCCGATCTATTACACAGCGGAGTACCATTGCTCCGATCATTGAAAATATTACACGACCAAACCTCCAATACCAATCTAAAATTCGTCCTCGATAATATCTATCGCCGCGTCGAAGCCGGTGAAACATTAGCAGAAGCAATGACCCGATATCAAATTGTTTTCGGCGAAATGGGCGTGCAAATGATTCGCGCCGGCAGCGAAGGTGGGTTCCTCGAAGAATCACTCACCCATGTCGCCGAATATACCGAAACTCAAGATGACCTAAAAAGCCGAATCATCGGAGCATCCGTCTATCCGGCCTTGTTGGCTTTTTTTCTCGTCGTCGTCGTCAGCGCAATTCTTGTGTTCATCGTTCCCAATTTCCAACTCCTTTTCGAAGACCTTCGCAAACGCGGGGAATTACCGCAAATCACGGAATGGCTCCTTTTTATTTCAGCACAAACAAAATATTTTTTGATTGGTTTTGTGCCTATCCTTGTGGTTGGTTCTATTTGGTTTCGGTTTTGGAGTCGCACAGAAAACGGACGACAACTCATCGACCGCTTCAAACTCCAAATACCAATCGTCGGCAAAGTTTATGAAGGATTTGCCGTTGCTCGATTTTGCCGTGTTCTCGGAACCCTCCTAAAAAACGGCGTGCCAATCGTCAAATCGTTGGATATTTCGGGAGACGCCACCGGCAACCGAATCTTGTCCGACGCCATTCAACGTGCCGCCGAAAATATTAGTGGCGGTTCGCGGCTTGCCGGTCCACTCGCAGAATCAGGTTGCTTTCCGCGTTCCATCGTCGAAATGATTTCCGTCGCCGAAGAATCAAACACATTAGATTCTGTTCTTGTCGATATTTCCGCTTCGCTCGAAAAAAGGAATTGGCGTTCTCTTGATCTTGCCGTTCGGTTCATCGAACCCCTCATGCTCATGCTGCTTGGCGGAATCGTTCTGTTCCTCGTCCTCGCCCTAATGATGCCCATCTTCAACATGTCAAACATGTAAAAAAACAATATCAAAATACAATTTTTTTCAAAATTTCGGTTGATAAAGCGGGATTTCGTTGCGTTGTGGCGGTGGTTGCTGTTGGTTGGCCATAGGCGGTTGGGCTGTTGCGGGAATTGCGGACGGCGCCGCTCCCGGCAAGGTAGAAATAGGTTGTTGCTGCGCCACCTGAATCTCAGAAACCCAATCGTTCACCTCAAGCACCCAACCCTCCGGAATCACCGGCGTAAACCATTTTTTAATGTCCTCAAGAAACGACGTCAACCGATCATTAATCTTCGGCGAAAGAAGCGTGTACACCGTAAACGCCTTACCGTTAATATCTTCTTTTTTCAAAGCAATTGCTCGAAGAGTCTCCCTATCAAGCCGTATCTCAATTTGAGAAAATTCTTGCTGGTCTTCCGACAAAAACGGTTTCGCCTGAAGCCAAATTTGCGAACTCTTGTACTGCTCGGATGTAACAATCTTCATACTAAACCGCTTTTTCATCTCGTTCGCCTTCGCACCAAAAATCAACGGCAATGGACTATCCGCAATCCCCTTGCCAACCAATTCCGGCGGAACATTGACTTGCCATACCTTGCGCGCATCAAACTCATATTTGAACACGGCTTTTTCGTCAATAATAATCTTTTCCGCATAAATATTGGAGTTTTTCTTCTCGTCCCGCTCAACCTTTTTACCACCAACCCATTCGCCTTCAACATGATAAACAAACCGTAACGGCTTCGAGATATATTTGAAATAGCCAAATGCCGTCTTATACGGTTTACCAGGAACCGAACCAGGAATCGTTTCGTCAAAAAGAATCATGTTGAAATCAACATCATAACGCTTAATACCCAAACTGTATTTTTCCCAACGCATCAGAAATTCATCAAGTTCTTGCTGTTCTTGCGGAGTAAGAAAAAACGGAATAATTCGGTTGGGCGGTTCCGAATGACCAACCAATTCGCGTCGAGGTTCGGTGGTTGCGGCAGGGTTGGCGGGAATTGACGGCACAACAGGTTGGATATTTTGGATATTGGGTTGCGGGTTGGGGCTTTGAGGCGGCAAACCATAAACAGAACCAGACGCTTGCACCGCCGCAAGTTTAACATTATTAGGATTATTAGGCAAAGATTGACCAGTTGGATATTGACCAGTTGGATAGGGCGAACCATAACCAGTCGGCATCGTACGGTCTGACATGGCAGGTTGATTGCGAACTCCAGAATTAGATTGATAAACCGGTACCCCATTGCGAATAACCGTCTTGGGCGGAGTTTGAAGCGGTAATTGCCGAATCGGTTGCTGACCCGGTTGAGGCAACATGTTCGGTTGCGTCGCTTGATAGGATTGAACGGGAGTTTGATAAACCTGCCCAATTGCACCGGTTACAACACAGAAAATTACCAAAAACGAAAGCATTCGGAAAAACGGCATCACCAACCTCCTAAGAACCAATAAATCAAAAAACAGAACAACGTCACAAAATAATATCGATTTTCAAAAAATCTGTAAATAGTAATTTTGGCTAAGAATATTACGAAATAAAAGAATACCGTTTGAGAGTTTGGTGATTGGCGTTCAATCGGTTTCGTTCGGAATCGCCGAAAATTTCACGCCGATTTTTCCGGCATCCTTATTGCAAAGTCCTCTTTTTACACTACAATGATTCATTCAATAAGTTAAGACGATAAAGATAGAAAAATTATAAATATCGTGTATTTTTGGAGTTAAGCTGAAAAAAAAAAAAAAAACAGCTTGGCTTTGTTAACAAATCAATTTTTTAACTATGAATGACTTCGGCAGCCTACGGCGTTTGCCGGAGTTTGTCAGAACCAATGGTTCGACAACGTGTACGTATTCGCTTCGGCAAATCGGGAAACCTCAAATACATAGGACACAAAGATCTAATGCGTTCTCTGGAATCATTGTTTCGGCGTGCCCGACTCCCGTTGGCAATGAGCGGCGGCTTTCATCCCAAAATCAGGATGAGTCTTCCTTCCGCATTGGCATTGGGAGTTGAAGGTTTCGATGAAGTTCTCGAATTAGAAATCAATGAGTCCGCCGAACCGGTTGACCCAACAACTCTACTCACCAACTTAAATCGTTGTTCAGTGAAAGGATTGGATTTCTATTCGGTACGGCAACTCAATGAACAGGAATCAAAAGCAAAACTTGCCTCCTCAACATTCGAACTCATTGTCCCTCAAGAACTTCGCAACCAAACTGGAATTCAGGTCTCCTCTTTTATGTCGGCAGATTCGGTAATTGCTGAAAAGCCCAACAGGAAACATGTTGATGTCCGCGCAGCAACATGGCAACTCCACTTTGCTCAAGAAACCGGTCTGCTAATCGTTGAGATTTTAGCACAAAACGGTCCGGAAGCCGGTATTCGGGAAATCCTTCAGGTTCTCGGACTTGAAAAAGAACTTTTCAAAAGTATTTTTCCAAAACGGATTCGATGCCGATTGATTGAAGAAGTTTCGATTTGACATAAGCATAAAAATAAACGTATGCGCTTTCCCGCCGTAAGGAAAGGCAAATATGAAACAGGAAATGTTAATTAACGTCCGGCAACCGGAAGAATGTCGAATTGCGGTTGTCGAAAACGGGTTGCTCGAAGAACTCTATGTCGAGCGCACCGCCCACGATAACTATGTCGGCAATATCTACAAAGGTATCGTTGTTAATATCGAACCAAGTATTCAGGCAGCGTTCATTGATTTCGGAATTGGACGCAACGGATTCCTGCATATCAGTGATGTTGAACCTTGTTATTTCAGGCAAGTTCCCGGTTGGGCAGAGAAAGAACGACGCGAATTAGCCAACCGGAATAATCGTGACGAACGGAATCTCAGAAACTCCGTTCCCGACGACGGTCTCCTTTATAACCGCCCACGCTTCAAACCGCCCATTCAGGAAGTGTTTCGACGCGGAGACGAAGTTCTGATTCAGGTCATTAAAGAAAGTATCGGTAACAAAGGACCAACATTATCGACCTACATTAGTATTCCAGGGCGATATCTGGTGTTGATGCCTTCGCTCGGACGAGTCGGAATTTCACGCAAAATTGAAGATGATTCGTTACGGAGGAGATTGCGCGACATGATGAATGGTCTGCATCCCCCCAAAGGTCTCGGATTCATCGTGCGAACCGCCGGCGCCGACCGAACACAAAAAGAACTTTCACGCGACCTCGCTTATCTCATGCGACTTTGGAAAGTTATCGTGCGCCGCCTGAAAAAAATGCCGTCTCCAATTGATATTTATGAAGAAAGCGACATGATCATCCGAACAATTCGCGATATTTTCAGTTCGGAAATTGACTCGATTATCATTGACGAACCAACCGCATTCGAACGAGCAAAAGAATTTCTGCAATTCGTCATGCCTCGCCATATCAATCGGTTGCAACTCTACGAAGGCAAAGAACCAATTTTTCACAAATTCGGTATCGATAAAGAAATTGCGAAAATCAATCGTCGTCGCGTACCGTTAAAAGGCGGCGGTTCGCTGGTGATCGATCAAACGGAAGCGTTGGTGGCTATCGATGTCAACAGCGGTAGCTTTCGCACCGAAGATAACGCCGAAGAAACCGCGTACCAAATGAATCTTATCGCGGCAAAAGAAATCGCACGACAAATTCGGTTACGTGATCTTGGCGGTGTCATTGTCAACGATTTTATCGATATGAAAAAGGAATTACACCGCCGCAATGTCGAACGAACACTTCGGGACGCAATCAAACGCGATCGCGCTAAAACAAAGATTTTGCGAACAAGTCCGTTTGGCTTGATTGAAATGACTCGGCAACGTGTGCGACCTTCACTCAAACGCAGTGTGTATCAGGAATGTCCGTGTTGTCATGGCGGAGGAGTTGTGAAATCGCCGGAAAGTATGGCGTTGGAAGTTTTTCGCGCGTTGGTTCTGGCGTCGCAACATCCTAATATTGCGAAAGTTCGGGTGATACTTGCCGACGTTGTTGTCGAATATCTGAACAATAAAAAACGTTTGGAATTGGCAACAATTGAGCGAGACGGCAATGTCGAAATTGTGATCCGCGCCCAACCCGATGTATGGCCTGAACATCTTGAAATCGAATGTTTTGACGCAAACAATAAACCTATTCCCTTCACAATATAACAAAAATTTTTTCGTGAATCGTTAATAGTAACTAGTTCGCAAGCGTGCTATTAACCGAAACATTTTTAATTCGCTTGCGTAACTATTAACTATTCACTTAACTATTAACTATGACAATGTCCACAATCAATTTGAAATTACCGGAATCATTACAAAATTTTGTTAATCATCAAGTTGCCGAACTGGGACTTTCGGCACCGGATAAATATTTCGAAAAACTCGTCGAAGAAGAACAGAAAAGGAAAATCGACGAATATTATTACAAAAAATGCCAGGAAGCCCTCGAAAGCGGTGAACCAATTCGT
>JAIRTV010000436.1 GCA_031254675.1 Planctomycetaceae bacterium
CTCTTCAACAAACTTCATTGGCTGTGCCGCAACCAAAAGTCGGTTCGCAATTCCAGATTGACCCGTCGGTCATGGTCGAAGAAGTTCCCTGTTACGGCACCGAAACTGTTGCGCGTGTCGGAACTCAAGTCATCTTAATGTGTGACCTGTTACCACAACTACGCCGAGCAGCATTGCACATCCTCAACGAAAATCTCAAACATGTCTCCGATGCCGAACGATCTCAAATTTCAAACACAGAAAAAGAAAATGTCGTAAACTCTTTCGTCGAAAATCAATATCCGGCTTTTCTACAAGAACAAATTATCGTCGCTTTGGTCTTCAACGATTATTTACTTGCCAAAAGCAGAGAAGAACGGGAAATGTTCGAAAAAAAGTTCGGCGAAGAATTTGATCAACACGAAATTCCGGCATTGATTAAAGAGTTTGGGGTTCGGAATAATATTGAGCTCAAACAATATTTGAAAGACAAACTCGGTAGTTCGTTAGATCGAGAACGGATGCTTTGGATTCGCAGTAAAATCGCCCAACAATGGATCATGTTCAACATGCAAGATGCGTCTAGCGAATGTACTCACGACGAAATGATGGAATTTTACACAAAACACAAAGAACAATTTACGTCGGAATTGCAGGTACAATGGCAGGAATTATTTGTCGCGTTTTCGAATCATCCCACCGAAGAAGCCGCACAGAATAAAATCGCGTGGATGGGTAATCAAGTTGTTGCCGGACATCCTCTCGGAGAAATCGCCAAAGTCAACTCCGAAGGTTTTACCGCACCAAAAGGCGGATTATGGGATTGGACAAAAAAAGGAAGTCTCACGTCAACAGAATTAGAACAAATGATTTTTTCGTTGCCGGTTAATAAAATGAGTCCAATTATCAAAAGCGAAAAAGGTTTCCATATTATTCGTGTTGTCGAACGCAAAGACGCAGAAACCACTCCGTTCATCGAAGCACAGGTAACAATTCGGGAACAGATCAGAATGGAACGCCGCCAGAAACTTCAATCAGAATATTTCACCGAGTTGAAAAAAAGATACCCAACCCGAATTTTACGCGAACAAATTGACTTCAACCTCAATCGATAATTTTTTGTAACCATTCAGCCGTTTTTCTTTCTATTTTGCGTGAGTTTTGCATTCAAATGTAACGCAGAATACACACAAAAAAAAGAAGAGAAACTTAACAATATGTTACTGAATAGAGACAACTTTTTTAATTTTATTTTTTGACATTGGAAATTCCACGTCCTTCACGAATTTGTAGCGTAACAAACCGGGAACTTCAACCGGGTGAAATGTTTTTTTCTGTATTGATTGAGGAAAAAAACAGCCTGAAACGTTTGGATATTGCTGTTGAAAACTGGACGGGACCGCCTTCGGAATTTTTGGGTTGGTGGAAAACGCGGGTTCCCGACAATAACGATAAAAAAATTCAGATTGCTCCCAATGATGTTTTGCTGAATTTATTTGAACAATTGTCGTTACAAACGGAAAAAGCGGAGATACGTTATGTTTTGTCGCTTCTATTGATTCGGCGTCGGCAATTTCGGTACGAACGGGAAATAGAAGATGAAAAAGGACAGAAAAAATTAGTTGTTTATGCAATTAAAGAAAATATGACGCACGAAATTCCTGTGGCAATTCTTGATCAAAAAAAATTGGAGGAAGTTCAAAAACAATTATCGTTACTTGTTGGTTAACATGACGACAAACAGTCTTTTGTGTTCGTGAATTGTTATTGTTCAAAAAAAAGAGTCTATTTACGAATCATTATTAATTCATCACTAATCACTATTCACTATGATAGTTTATGAAAAATTGACGGTTGCCGAAGCACGAAAAGGGGATGCGGTTGGCAAGAATGTTTTACTTGAGGGTTGGGTTCGCACGCGGCGTGATTCCAAAGCGGGATTCAGTTTCGTCGAATTAAATGACGGTTCCTCTTTTGGGAATATTCAAATTCTTATTGCCAAAGAACTTCCGAATTACGAAACAACAGTAAAATCGATTACTGCCGGTAGTTCTCTGGTGGTTCGGGGAATCGTGAAAACATCGCCGGGGCAAGGGCAAGTAACAGAAATTGAAGCAAAAGAGATTGAATTGATTGGCACTGCCGACCCGACAACTTATCCGCTTCAGAAAAAAGGACATTCGTTGGAATTTTTGCGTTCGATTGCTCATTTGCGTGTGCGAACCAATACGTTTGGGGCAATAGCGCGAATTAGGAATCGCGTGAGTTTTTCGATTCATCAATTTTTTCAAGAAAACGGATTTTTCTATGTTCACACTCCAATTATTACTGCCAGCGATTGCGAAGGAGCGGGACAGATGTTCCGCGTGAGTTCGCTTGATCTCGACGATTTGCCAAAAAACGATAACGGAAAAGTTGACTTTTCCAAAGACTTTTTCGGGCAACCATCGTATTTAACGGTAAGCGGTCAATTGAATGTGGAAACTTACTGTGCTGGTTTGAGCAAAGTTTATACTTTCGGACCAACATTTCGTGCGGAAAATTCGAACACCTCACGACATGCCGCCGAATTTTGGATGATCGAACCGGAAATAGCCTTTTGTGAACTCGAAGGCAATATGGAATGGGCTGAAAAATTTTTGAAACGGCTCATTGCCGACGTGTTGCAACACAGTGCGGAAGACATCGCGTTTTTTAACGAACATATTGATAAAACGTTAATTGAAACGTTACAACATGTTTTGTCGAGTCAATTTATTCGGTTATCGTACACGGAAGCGATTGATCTTTTGGTTCAATCGGGACGAAAATTCGATTACAAGGTTGAGTGGGGAATTGATTTGCAGAGCGAACATGAACGTTATTTAACGGAAGAACATTTTAAAAGTCCGGTCATTTTGTACGATTATCCCAAAACGATCAAACCGTTTTACATGCGTGTCAATGATGATGGCAAAACGGTGAGAGCGATGGATGTTCTTGTTCCGAAGGTTGGAGAAATTATTGGTGGTAGTGAACGGGAGTACCGGTTGGAGATTCTTGAAACGCGAATGAAGGATCAAAAACTTGATTTGGAGGCTTATCGTTGGTATGCGGATTTACGGCGTTACGGAACAGTGCCGCATTGTGGTTTCGGTTTGGGGTTGGAACGGGCGTTGATGTTCCTCACCGGAATTGCCAACATCCGTGATGTGTTGCCGTTCCCGCGAACTCCAGGAAATTGCGAATTTTAATCGTAATTATTCAGCGGAATTCTTCTCCTTGTCAAAATGCCTCTGATCGATTACAAAAATTCTACAAATAACACAAACATATTTTTGCTGCAAAAAAATGTGTTTGACTGGAATTACAGAAATCGGACAGAAAAAAAAATTTTTTCATTTCAATAACGCTTCAAGAAATTCCGCTCACTCATCATCAATTTCAACATCCTCATCATTCTTTATATCTGATTTGGTTGATATCTGCACTTTCCAATTTTGTGCGGTCAGATTTAGCAGCCTTTGCAGTACGTTGATTATTTTTGGGGGATGAAAAGCAACATGTTCATCGCCGTCGCAATACCGGTTCAAGTTTTTTTCAATATTTCATCCAATATGGCGTCAAAGAGTTTTTGGCTCTTGCGTTCGATGTTGGTGATGTGGTAAAATGCTTGCCGAAATTATTCGTTTTCGATTTGAGCGGATTGCACGCCGTGACGGTTTTTCGTCTTGCGGCGGCGAGCAACGCCCCAAACATGAACAAAAGACAAAACGGTTTAACTTTTGTCGGCAGTTTGTTTGCAAGACTCTGGGCAAGGGTTTGAAAAATCGAAACGGCTTGTTTTTATCCTTTTTGGATATTCATGATCGGCTTACGGGTTACTCATTCAATTTCAACTCATTTTCACGAAAAAATAAAATATGAAAGATTCAATTTCACTCGACAAATCGTTTTGGTCTATGCACATCACAATGGCAACAAATAATTTGCTTGCTGTTGTGCAGTATCTCAACAGAAAGTACGCCAACGATCTCGTAACAGAAACAACAAACGAAGAAATTGACGAAACCACAGATCACGGTTTCGAAGATGGTGGGATTAACAAAATTAAGCGATTGCCAATTTTTGCACGGTTTGGTATTGAAGACAAAAATACGGATTCCTCTCACAATAAAACAGGTGTTGCCGCCGAGAATCAAAAATCCGACAATCACACAGATATTGTTCTGCAATCGAAAATTAGCGATGATCTTATTCGTTATTTTCCTTTTTTGCGCGAAATTAGAACTTACTACGAAGCCCCCCACCAAAAAAAGGATAAAACAAATATTCCCGCTTCGCAACTTTCGCCGCATAATATTGTACGTTATTTCCTTGATTACGCGGAACTACTTAATAAAAAACGCAACGAATACGTTCACGCCCGCCACGACAAGAAACCTTTGAGCGAAAATGACAGGAAGCGACTTTATGGTCTTAATCGGCTTATCGAATTTCACCGCCGAACAATTAAAGAGCGATTTTATAAAACGGTAAATAATCAAACGGCTGATAAATTACTTTTGCCGCTCACCCCCAAAATAGTCGTAAGCCGAACAGCGAAAGATAACCCCGAATATCTTTGTTCTCATGGATTTTTTAATGAGAACGAAACGGATTTGTCTCCTGTCGGTCTTGCGTTTTTTGTTGCGCAATTTCTGGAGCCGAAATATATCAGCGAACTTGTACAAGGTCTCTTTCCCAAAAAACCAAAAGAGATCCAACAACTTTTCATTCGTGCATTTTCCGTAACTCATATTGTTCTTCCTCGAACACGATTGATAAGCGATAGCGAATTTTCCCCTCAAACGATTGGAATGGATATTCTCAGCGAAATTCATAAATGTCCCGAAGAACTCTTTGATATGCTCTCACCAACTCGTCAAGAAGAATTTCGCTTTATCGACGAAGAAACTCAAACAGACAATTTAATGAAACGTTTTGGGCAAAATCGTACAGAAACATTGATGTTGCGTTATTTGGATGT
>JAIRTV010000476.1 GCA_031254675.1 Planctomycetaceae bacterium
CCAATTGTAGAACTACATTTATCAATTGTAGAACTACATTTACTAATTGTAGAACGACAATTTGGCTTATTTTTGTGTTTTTTGTGTTATTTTGAGTGTTTCGCGTTAAAACAAAATGAGAGACGCGAAAAGTGAGAGAAATAGCTCAAAATTGAAACGATTGTTCGCACGTCTTGCCGAACGGCGTTGATGTTGTGATTTTTATAACACCCGATTTTCATACCCCCAAGGAGGATAGAATGAATTTCAATGAAAAAGAAGTAGTATTTCCGCAAAACGAACAAACCGTCAAACCCCTCACCACAACAATCATGAAACGTGATGGTCGCGAGGTGTGTTTTTGTCTTGATAAAATCGCCGAAGCCATGCAGAAGGCGTTTCGTGCCGGTGGTGGCGAACGGGGCAAGGATTATCTTTTGAGGTTGGCGTCGAAGGTTGACGAACAGTTAGCCTATCTTGGCATCAAGAAACCGATGGTTGAACAGGTTCAGGATGTTGTGGAGCAGGTCCTTGTGGAAAGTGGTCATGTTCAAACGGCGAAGGGTTATATGCTTTATCGTGCGGAACGAACGAAAGTTCGAGAGCGGAATACTCGGCTTATGCGGACTTTTGACGATATTACGCACAAGTCTTCCAGCGAAAGCGAACTCAAACGCGAAAACGCCAACGTCAACGGCGATACCGCCATGGGAACAATGCTCAAATATGGCAGCGAAGGCGCGAAACAATATTACGAAATGTTTGTGTTGAACCCCAAACATGCCGCAGCACATCGCGAAGGCGATATCCATATTCACGATCTCGACTTCCTCACCATGACAACAACTTGTTGTCAGATTGATCTTTTGAAATTGTTCAAAGGCGGATTTTCAACGGGACATGGCGTGTTGCGGGAGCCGAACGATATTCAGAGTTATTCGGCGTTGGCTTGTATTGCGATTCAATCAAACCAGAATGACCAACACGGCGGGCAAAGTATTGTCAATTTTGATTATGGTCTTGCGCCGGGTGTGGCGAAAACATTCCGAAAATTTTACCGTCGCAATATGGCAAAATCGTTGGAGATGGTTCGTGTTCTGGAAAACGGCGAAACGTGGACGACCGAGTTTGAAATGATGATTCAAACAGTACAAAACGACATTCTGGCGGAAGGGCATGTTCTCCGGCTCGAAGAAAACCAAAACTATCGACAACGCGAATCCGAAGTGCTTGTCCAAACCGGTTATGATGCGGAAACGGTTCAACGTTGTCAGGAGTTTGCTCTTCGCAAGTCGGTTGAAGAAGTCGAGCGGGCAACTTTTCAAGCAATGGAAGCGCTTGTGCATAACCTGAACACAATGCATTCCCGTGCGGGGGCGCAGACGCCGTTTTCGACAATCAACTACGGCATGGACACAACACCGGAAGGACGAATCGTTACGCGGAATGTGTTGCTTGCCCACGAACGCGGACTGGGCGGCGGTGAAACTCCGATTTTCCCAATCCATGTTTTCCGCGTTAAAAAAGGCGTGAATTGTTACGAAGGCGACCCGAATTATGATCTTTTCCAACTTGCCTGTCGGGTTAGTGCGAAACGATTGTTTCCGAATTTTTCATTCCTTGATGCTCCGTACAACCTGAAATATTATGTTCCCGGTCGTTACGAAACCGAAGTAGCGTACATGGGTTGCCGAACTCGTGTGCTGGCGAATATTCACGATCCCGAACGCGAAATCGCACCAGGACGCGGCAATCTCAGTTTCACGTCAATCAATCTTCCACGCATTGCGATTAAATCGCACGGAAAAGTCGATTGGTTTTTCGAAGAGCTTGACCGAAAACTCGATCTCTGCGTCGAACAACTTTTGGAACGTCTCGAAATCCAATCCCGAAAAAAAGTTCGCAATTATCCGTTTCTATTTGGCGAAGGTGTTTGGATTGACAGCGAAACACTCAATCCTGACGACGAAGTTCGAGAATTACTCAAACACGGTACGTTGTCGCTTGGTTTTATCGGTCTGGCGGAAACACTCAAAGTTTTAACCGGTTCGCACCACGGCGAAAGTGAAACAGCACAAAATCTTGGTCTTGAAATCGTGCATTACATGCGGAATTATCTCGACATGATGAGCAAAAAAATGGGGCTTAACTTCACGCTTCTCGCAACACCCGCCGAAGGATTGGCGGGGCGGTTCGTCAAAATAGACCGCGAACGATTCGGCAAAATCGAAGGGGTTACGGATCGGGAATATTACACAAATAGTTTTCATATTCCGGTGTATCACGCCGTTTCAATTATGGACAAAATCCGGCTCGAAGCTCCGTACCACGCCTTCACCAACGCGGGACATATCACTTACGTTGAAGTCGATGGCGACTTGACGAAAAACCTCAAAGCTTTCGAAAAAATTATCCATGCGATGTGTGAATCGGGAATTGGTTACGGTTCGATCAACCATCCGATTGATCGGGACACGGTTTGTGGTTTTACCGGTGTTATCAAGGACAGTTGCCCGAAATGTGGTCGCGAAGAAGGCGACCAACCATTCGAACGGATTCGTCGGATTACCGGTTATCTGGTCGGAACCCTCGACCGCTTCAACAACGCCAAACGGAAAGAAGTTGAGGAACGGGTTAAGCATGAAATCTAATTCCGTTGTGCGTATTGCCGGAATCACAAAAGAATCCGTTTGCGATGGTCCTGGTATTCGGTTTGTTATTTTTACGCAAGGATGTTTTCATTGTTGCGAAGGTTGTCACAATCCGCAAACGCATGATCCAAATGGCGGTTATGAAATTTCGATTGCGGAATTGCTGGCAATGGTTGACGAAAACCCGCTGCTGGACGGCGTAACACTTAGCGGCGGCGAACCATTCCTCCAAGCCGGTGTTCTGTCGGAATTTGCCAAAGAATGTCATGATCGTGGTTTATCGGTGATGGTTTATACCGGATATTTGTATGAGGAAATTGTTGCGAAAGCGGACAAGATTGATTGGCAAAAGTTGCTTGATTTGACGGAGATTCTTGTTGATGGGCGGTTTGTTCGGGAACAAGCAACGCAAGAAATCCCGTTCATCGGATCGACCAACCAACGTGTTCTCAACCTTATCCTCTTGCGGTGTCCAACTCAAACCGCTTTTCTTTAACACTACCGGAAATTGCCGTCCGAAAACAGAGGCGAGTCGGCTGTCGCCGACTTGACCTTGTGTTGAGCCGGCAATTGGATTCGCAGTTGTATTTCACAAAATCAAAATAATATTATCATGTAACATAAAAAGCTGAAAGCATTACCATTCCTATTATCATTTTGATAGATTTAATTAATTCGTTTCGGTCATATCCTTGCTCAATGAAATGTTGATCAATGTCACGATTATTAAAGAAGTAAAAAGTTGCCGCAAATATTTTTCTAAAAAAATCGTATTCAACTGGTATTGAATCAAGGTCAACAGGAATTTTATATTGAATCGTATTGTTAATCTTGTTGTTTTGTTGTTTGGCTATTTTTTTTGATTTACTTGATTTTTTCCAAATATTCATAGTATCAATACAGTAGTCTTCTATGAGATTAAGACAATTCAGTAGTTGGCTATCTTGTGTCTTTTTTTTACGTGGATTTTCAAGATCACGTAGAACCCGATAAAAATCAAAAACAATTAATTTATCAGAAACATTTTTTAAGGTTTCCGCACCACAATTTGCAAAATTAATTGCCCTCTTTGTATTACTTAAATCAAAAAAAATAATAGGACATTTATTACGATAAGCAGGTCTCTCTGCATCAACATACAAGGAATAAACATGTAAGTTGGAATCATCTGGATATATTTTTAATTCAATAATAGAAATTGTTTCTTCACCGGATATCTTGTACATCATTTTTCTCCTTACTTTATTGAAAATTATTCTGAATTTTAGCAAATTTGATACCGGAAGAGCCTTGAGTGGATGTTTGGGGAACGGAGATAACTTTTGTTGTCGTAACAATAGTTTTGGGCGACATATAATTGTCCCAAAGATAACCCGATATCAACAAACATATAATAACTCCTAAACCAATCCATGTATTAAAAGGAAATACACTCGTTGACTGAGTATCATTTTGTTGGTGTTCAAATTGCTTGGACATTTTATAACCCTATTGGTTTATTCTGTACATTTTTTTGGAATAATCCAAAATCAAATTGTCGCATCAATTTAAAATGTAAAACAAACAAAAATTTTTTTCAATACCACGTAAGTATTATGGGCAATGACTCAATGAAAAAATATTAAACAGTAGCTTGACTAATATCGTCGAGCCAATCACTTCCAAGATAACGCCTCATAAAATCGTCCGCAAGACCGTTGCCCAATAAACCTGTTGGCACAGGCTCGCCTTTTAATATAAATCTAAATCCGTTCTCTAATAGTTCACCAAGCGTTAACACTGTATCATAAATTCCGCGATATCTTTCTTTCAGAAGTAGATATCCGAATGTTCGTTTATGTTCTGGATTCAACGATTTTAACAGATTCTCAATATCTTCTGCTCTGGATTCATAACTAGAACGATATTTAATGTCCTCTTCCGAAAGTATCCGTCTGGCAATAACACTATTTCTAGTATAAAAATCAGCAAGATTATCAATATAATTTTTATACATTTGTAATCCTATAATGGAAATTTTTCCCGACGTGATCAAATCTGCAATATTAAGAATTTCATTGCCGATACAAAAAGTAGCTTGATCAAGACTTAACCATTCGTATCCAAGATAACGCGCAACGAAATCGCCCATAAGACCTTCATTATCCATTAAACCCGTTGGTACGAGTTTGCCATTAAATGTCAATTCCAGTCCGACAATATCTATTCGTTCACCAAGAGAATGTAAAGTAGCGTGAATTCCACCATGTCTTTCTTCCAGAAGTAGGTGTCCGAATATCCGCGTCTGGTCTGGATTCAAAAATTCCAACAGGCTTTCAATTTCTTCCGGTTTAATCTTATAATTAAAACAATATTTAATGTTGTCCTCCGTAAGTAATCGTTGGGCAATAACACTATTTCTAGTATAAAAACTAGCAAGATTATCAATGTACTCTTTATACATCGGCAATACCGAAAGGTTCATTCCTATTGACATGTTTAAATCTACTCCAATTTTTGAATGAATAACGGTTGTTCCGTTAAATTTGATTTTGGGATTTGTAAATTAATTTACATTTATCGTACATATA
>JAIRTV010000525.1 GCA_031254675.1 Planctomycetaceae bacterium
TGATGAAACGCGGTTTTTTTTGTTTCTACATCTGGCGATGCCGTGTGATCGGTGCGGCAACGGGGGGCTTTTTTTTATTTCTGGGTGAAGGTACCTAAAATTCTGAACTCTTATGTGAAAATTAGGGAAAAATCCCCCATATTAGAAATGGAGAAGCGGTGGTGTGGTGATATTCCGCTTTTGTGTATTAGAAACTGCTCTTGCGTAACTTCGGCATAATTTTCAACTTCGGCAAGTTTCGAACCAAAACTTGCCGAAGTTATAAACTCTGAAAATAAAACAACTTGCAGCACAACTTCGGCAACTTTCTTGGAGAGTACAGAACAACATTGTAAAATTATGAAAAAACATAAAAAATCCCCCTTCCCATATTAGAAATGGAGAAGAGGGCGATTTGTGAAGTTAGCAGCGGAATAATCTGTCACAAGTCAGAATTACTCCCTTCACACTGGCGGCACAGGGACTCGAACCCCGGACACGCGGATTATGATTCCGCTGCTCTAACCAACTGAGCTACGCCGCCTTTGAAACCTTTTCAAAAATTCCTTCACCGGAATTTTCAAAGTCTTCAAAACAACAGTCAGTTAGTGTATCAAATCAACTCCGTTTGTAAATCGGGGGCAGAAACAATCTTGGCTTTTAAGACCAGAATTTAAAATAAAATCTCGGAAAACAATACAGAAAACTTGGAAAACAATATGAAAAAACGGAACTTGGACTGTTTTTTTGGCAAAAATATTGTAATATCATAGTTGGAATTGACAATGGAAAGCCGAAAAATGAGAAATCGAATGATGTTTGTTTTATTGTTTTTTTCGTGGTGAGTGTTTATGATTTTTGTTTCTTGGTTTTGAATGTTGTTATTCTGTGTTCTATTTTTAATGATTTATTGTTAGGTTTACTCCTTTGAGTTCCATATTAGCTTCAGAACAAAGAGTTTGTCCGTCTTTAGCGGTTGTTGGTGGCGGATTGGCGGGTATTGCCGCTGCGGAAGCCGCATTGCAAAACGGTTTCCGTGTTACACTCTTCGAACGGTCACGCGTTCTTGGTGGACGTGCCGCCTCGTTGTTCGAACCCAATACCGGTCAATGGATCGATAACGGACAACATATTGCTTTGGGTTGTTGTACTGAATTGCTTGACTTGAATCGGCAACTCGGGCTAACCGATTATTTCGAGCGAAAAGAATCAATTCCTTTTGCTCAAATTGGCGGTAAACAAGGGAAATTAACACCGGTTCGATGGTTGCCCCAATGTTGGCAATTCTTTCCTACTTTTCTGACTTTTCCATTTTTGTCTTTTCGAGAGCGTATCAACACGGGTTTGTTATTGCGAAAACTCAGCACAGCAACAACCGGAAAAGAATCAACACCAGACACTTTTGCCGAATGGCTTAGAACAAAAAAAGTTTCGGCTAATACGATTGAGAAATTTTGGGCGCCGCTTATTTTTAGTGCTTTAAGTGAGAGTGTTGAGCATGTTAGTTTTGAGGCGGTTCGACAAATTGTTCGGGATGGTTTTTTGGCGGGGTATCGGGCGATGACGTTTCACATTCCGACGCTTCCTTTGCGGGCAATTTATCACGACATTGTTGCGGAGCAATTACAGAATCGTGGGATCGAACTTCATTTTCTCCGGCGCGTGAAGCGGTTGTGTTGGGAATTTCCGGCGGACTCGGACAATTCCGCCGGCAATAACGACAACACAAACACGGCAGAGTCTTCGCCGCAACCGTCGCCACAACAACACGAAACCCGTTTGCGAATTGATGCGTTGGAGTTGTCGGATGGTACGCGGTTATCGTTTGATTATTATCTTTTGGCGGTGCCGTTGTCGCAATTCCGCGAAATCATGACCGCCTCCGACCTAGAACCTTATACCGAACAACTCGATCTAGAACGTTTCGAACCAGGTTCAATTACAACAATTCATCTTTGGTTCAATCACCGTTTATTGCCGGACGATTGTTCTTATTCTGTTTTGCTTGGCGGACCCGGACAATTTTTGTTTTGTCCTCAACGCGAAAGAAAAAATATTCCGGCGGAAAAAAACGCAGGAGTTTATCATACGGTTGTGATTAGTGCGTCTCATCGTCTTCTTTCGGAGCATGAATTTACGTCGCGTGGAAGTTTTGGGTTGGTGGAGCGGGTCGTGCAACAACTCCAAAACACATTAGCGGGTTCTTTTCACAAGGAAACAACTCAATTATTGTCATCTCGTGTTACTACTCATTTTGAGGCGGTTTTTTCGCCGACTCCGGCGGTTTATCTGCAACGTCCCGAATCCGAAACGCCGTTTGAGAATCTTGTGTTAGCCGGAGATTGGACACAAACACAATTGCCGGCAACACTCGAAAGCGCCGTCCGAAGTGGACGTCATGCCGTGCAAATTTTGCAAGCCCTATTAGAAAACTGACGATTCTGGTTACGAATCGCTCGCGTCCAGACACGGATTGTTCAGAATACCAACGATGGGCGATTTTTTTCCCCAGTGTAGGCAATGTTTCGCCGAAAGATCGCCCACCATACACGGCAAAATATTGCCAACTTCTTGCAAATCACAGAAAGACCGAAAAAAACAACGCAAAACCCTCCAAGGACGTTCCATTGGAGAAAAATTTCCGCATTTTGGTACCTACCAATTACTTTTTGGTACTTACCTATTGCCTTCCGGTACCTACCAATTGCCTTTTGGTACTTACCTATTGCCTTCCGGTACCTACCAATTTGCTTTTCGGTACGTACCAATTGCTTTTTGGTACCTACCAATTGCTTTTTGGTACGTACCAATTGCTTTTTGGTACCTACCTATTGCTTTTCGGTACGTACCTATTGCTTTTTGGTACCTACCTATTGCCTTTTGGTACGTACCTATTGCTTTTTGGTACTTACCTATTGTCTTTTGGTACGTACCTATTTCGGTTTGTGGAACGTTTTTTGATGTTTGTTGTCCCCCATTTTCGGAGAAGTGTTGTGCGGCAAAAGCCAAGAGAACAGTCAAGCCGGTTTTCCAATTGCCGTCTGAACATTGGGGTTCAAACCGGCAATCGACAATGCCCATCAAAAGGAATTTTTGGAGGTTTTTGAAAGAATTCAAAGAATTAGATGAAATCGATTGGTTTCAATGTGCGGACGTCAGGGAGGTTGCCAAGCCGGAACCCCAAATCCTCAACCGCTTCGCGACCATCCGATAGAAAAAGCCGAACACGAACCGACCAATAAATTTTAATCAAAATCCCCGAATAAGATAAAGGACTTTGTGGCAGAATAGTGTGAAATCGCCCGGGACGGCGCGGGTCAATCCAATCTCCCGACTCCAACGCATAACGCCAGAACCCATGAACCCCCATGTCCTCACTGCCCTTTCCTTCCGTGTGCCAAAGAATTGAACATTCAACCGCGTGAATATCGTCCCCACCCACAAAATCAAACCAATAACTCCCCGCCAATGTCTCACCCGGATGATAAAGCCGACTACCACGACCATCAAACGTAATCACAATTCGCGGCGAAAGAGAATCTTCCCCACCAACCACTGAATTAATCATTTTACCGAAAAGACTCATAACCCCCCACCCTCCAACGTTAGATCGTTCAACAGCACCGGACGAACAACAATCGGACATTCGCGGCAAATCTCCGGCTTGCCAACAATCTGAACACAAAGCTCCAACTTCCAATGTATCTCGTTGTTCTCGCCACGAAACGAATGCATCGCCTCAATCGGAAGACAAAAGAAAAACTCCTGATGAAGCGGCAAATTCGGCGTGACCGCAAAATCATGACGACGGAAAATCGTCTGACGGAAAACTTCCTTGCGGTTGGTAATTGTGTCCGTCCCCTGTCGGAACCGAGCAACCTCCTCACAAACCAAATTCACTAAAAAATAATTAAATTGCAGAATACCGGATTGCTGGAGTAAAACACGGTATTTGCGACCCGGATACAACGGATGATCCGAAATCTCCAACAACGTTGGAGCAAACCGGAACACAAGGAATAACCGCCGCATCACACTCACCAACAGCAACAAACCAACCCCACAGAATAACACCCGAAAGATCACCCCTATAATTTGATCCGATCTGTTCTCCACCGAACCAAGAAAGGAATGGAACATAATAACAAAAGAAATAATAAACCACGACAACGTAAATAGCACCAAACCGACAAGCGGAAAAATCGGTTGATTGCCAATCGGCAACCGGAACGCCAAATGTGTTCCGGGGCTTTCGTTAATAATACGAATATCAGGAACTGTTGACCAATCAAGTTGACGCAAATCGCCAGTCAACGTATGAAGCGGAGAAACAAACAAAGATTGTGCCGCTTTCCGCTCTGCCGACACCGCAACCAAACGGAAAGATTGAACAAAACCAACCAACCCAGAAACCAACAACGAAAACGAAAGAAGCAAAAAAAACCAACCCCAAACCGAGGTTTTCCAAACGACAACCGCTTCATCAGGATATCCGTTGCGGTACCAACATACTGTTGACTGACCTGGTCGAAACGACAACAACGACAATTCCGCAAATTGCCGGTCAACAACAAACCCCTCTTTCGGTTTAAGAGTCCGAAAATCAAATGTCCAAACACGGTAAGAAATTCCCTGAACCTGATGCTCCAAAAGCACTTCCGGTCGGAAAACGGTTACTGTGTCCACAACCGTTTCGGCAATCCTCGTGTCTATAATCTTCCCCTGAGACGGAACAAATTCCTGATAAAACGTGAGTTGCGGAATTGCCCAAGTCCAAAGCTGAATAAAAAAGACAACAAACCCCGTAAGAAGTATCAACAAGAAAAAAATCGGTTCGCCCCAACGATGTTGAGCCAACCGTAACGGAACGCCTGTTCGGGTGGAACCGCCGGAAGGGTTGGAAAAAGAACGCTTGGAATTACCGAATGACTTGTCAAACACCTTTACCTCAAGCCGACTTTGCTTCAGGCGAACGACGATCCACCCGAATAAATCCCAACTTCTCAAGAGCGCGATAAACCTCCTCCAATGTCTTCTCGCCAAAATTCGCAATTCTCAAAAGATCGTCCCGATGACACGCCAACAAATCACCAACCGTGCAAATCCCCTGCTCGTCAAGGCAATTCGTCGTGCGAACAGAAAGTCCCATCTCCGCCGTACTCAGTTCGAGTTTCTTCTCCAACGCCTTTTGCTCAATATAAGATTTGTCCAACGGAATGCGCGTACCCATTTGTATTCCTCCATGAAAATAAGCAGTTTTAAGTCTAAAAAAAATATACGACAATGTTTTCAATGTACACGTAAAACATCGTCAAATTACGGCAAGGCTTTGGCAAACTCTTTCAATGTTCGACACGTCGCAGCGTGAATATTCAAAGACTCCAAAGCAATCGGATCATTCATCTGTTGAACAGCCGCCTCGATTTTAGCGGGAACTTCGGTAAAACGTTCACGCAAAACTGATAAAACAGCGTTACGCCCAAATTCGGTTTTGCCTCTGGCTTCACCACGGGCTTCGCCGCGTGCTTCACCTCTAGCTTCGCCGCGTGCTTCGAGTCGTTCCAAAAATGTTAGGGACATTTCAGTGCTCCTTTCATTGTAAACAGGTCTAATAACTTCGGCGATTGATTCCGAGGTCAATTCTTGCTTCTTGGATTTAATCGCTTTGTCCATATATCGCAAAATCCGCTGAATCCAATAACGGGTTGCTTCGTCATCACGAATCACCGCCAAAGGTTGCAGAATTTGTTTGCGAACATCATAAAGCGTTCCGTCTGTAGCGCGTTTGAGCAATTCAAGAATCACCCGCAATAACGGAGCCGTACCCAACTCCGCAATACTCAACGCCGGTAAATCAACCAATAGATAATCGAACTTCGGAATAAACCGCTTCGTGCCAAAAACTTTAGCGACATATTTTTCGAGAGTCGGCTTGTCAATAACCGGTTTGGAACCGTTGTGAAGAACAATCAACAACGGCGCCGGCAGAACAAAATAACGACTTTCCGGATTTTTGGCTTCGGAAAAAAATTTGTTCCAAAACGCAATAAGATATTTAAGCAATTGAAAAGGCCAAGAACGTTTTCGCGTGCTCTTGTGTTCAAAAACAAACACAACTCCAGTCATACCTTTGCCACGCTTTAGAGGTATCCAAAAAATTAAATCGGCAATGCGTTCCAATCCTTCGTGACCAAAGAATTTGGTATTTTCCAATTTAATATGTTTCAGATCAAGTTGTTTTAACAATTTGAGTCCGTCACGTGTTTTACTAAGGTAAAGAGTTAGAAATTCCGCAACGAGTTCAAGATGAGCGAACACCGCACGGACAAATTCGTCATGAATATTGACAGATTTTGAATCAGGCGGAGATTTTTTCATTTGTGTTCGTAGGATTGGGACATCTTGAATAGGGAATGCTTTTTATTTTTATTCGGAACCTTCGTTGCGGTCAAGGTTGCGCGACAGCAGCATGAACTGAACCTGTAGGCAAAGAATCATCAATAAAGAGTTTATCAATGGTAAAGACAGCAGCAATACCAAGCAAAAAAGAAAAAAGCAACACAATCCATTGTTGGACTGTTAAACTATTTTTTTCTTGAACGACGGAAGTAGTTTTAATCATTGAATTATCACAAAAAGGAAAATAACGGTATTCGGATTGAGCGGGATTGAACTATAGCAAGATCAAGGAGGCTTTTCCATAACTGTTGTCATTTAGAATAGCATTTTTTCTCTTTCTTGTCAATCCGAGATTTCTAACGGTTTTCTCCGTTACAGCAACATTTTGTCAACACTTTTCATTGATTTTCACAAAGCGTTGAATTTTCTAGGTGATTATTGTTCGAGGCGAAAGGGAATTGCCGGCAAAGTTCCGGTTTGATAGCGAGTTTTTTTCTTATCGTTTGTTTCCGCGTCAACCACAACAATCAAGTTGCCAGCCAACAACGATTTTCCTGATTTTTGTAATGCGTCATTGTTTGCTCCGAAAGTCAACACAAGTTTTTTATTTTCTTGAGATTTTTTCTTTACCCAAATTCCCGCTGGAGCATCGCGTAAATACACAATAGTTGTTGGCGGAATATAGTTGGCGGTTGACTCAAACGTCACGTCAATTGATTGTCCTGATTTGAGAGAGAGCGGTTCTAATCCGAGTGGTTCGGATTTGATTTGTTCTGATTCTTGTAGTTCTGTTTTATCCGGTTTGGGGTTATTGTTTGATTTAATAGGACGGAAACCGGTTCCGTTACGGGCATTTTGCATCAACACCCAAAAATGGTTTGCCGGAACACGATGATGATACAAAAACGCTTGTTCCATATCGTCAACGGCGTACACTGGACGCCGAACTGTTTGATCGTTGGAAACCGCAACCGCTTCAAATTGGAGTTTGACTGCTTTATTTCGTGGTTCTTTTGGAGTAGTTAATGTGGCGATTACTGATTTTTCACCGGCTTGAATTAATCCGCCGTCGAGTTGAAATCCTTGAGCATCGCCGGAAATTCGTAACTCAATCGGCGTTTTTTCTTCTTCTTTGCGGTCAACATAAAACCAAATCGGTTCGCAATTTCCTGCAAAAAATGTCAATGCGGATGGAGTGGTGTACACATCAAATTCCGGTCGCGGCGGCGAAATTCGCAACCGATAACCGTAAGCGTTGCCGCCATTCCGTAACGCATCGCCAACACGAAGAACAAAAGGACTTCCGTGTGGCAAGATCAAAGAGATTTTTGAATCGGCATTGTGTGTTTGTGTTCCGACAATCTGCGACATGTAGTTTTCGTCCACCGTTTTTCCGTCGTCGTTTTCGGCAATCATTTTTCCTGTTACATCAAACAAAGCGATTCGTGAATCAAGCAGTGAATTAAGACGTCGCGCAGTAACTTCTATTGTTACCGCAGTTCCTTCGTTTCCCGCGAAACGATAAAAATCATATTCGCCCGATTGGGAAATTGTTCCGTTAATCATAATTGGCATCGTAACAGGTTGAGCGGAGGCGGCGGAATTATTGTTTCCCGATTCAACTATTTCCGGCAACGTATCAACTTCATACCGAATCGGTAACGGTAACCATTGTGACCCGATTTGCGTTAATTCGTGAAAACGTTGCGATTCCGGTGCCGCGTGGACTTGAACGTTGTCAATTTCAAGATTTTTTGTTTTCTTATTCCATTCTATTTTCAGTGTTGCGGAGGAATCTTGTTTGAGTCCGAGCGGAAAAACGCTTTCGATAACAGGTGAAGGCGCAATAGAAAGTCGATAAACAAAATCTTCACGACCACGAAAAACCGAATCACGAATTTCTACCGTGTAAACACCGTCTTCCGGCGGCGTGAAAATTAGTAACGGATCCGCATCAAAACGATAACAATCAGCGTAATCTAGTTCTTTTTCGTTCGCATTATAAACAGTCAACACCGCTTCAAACCAACCGGGAACCGCATCGGCGAGATAAGGCATTAACTGACGAGCTTGAGCGTGCAGAACGAGTGTTTCTCCTTTTTTGGCACGAAATTGAAAACGGTCAATATCGGAATGAAGAATTTGACCGTTGACAACAACCGGTGTTTCATACACAACCGGCGGCAACTCACGCATAAAATTAGCAACATTATTTGTATCCATACTATTTGGTTCGCGTTCTTTCACTTCGGAATGAACGCCAACCTGAAAATACAACGGCGTCGAAAGACCGGACATTGTAACAAGTCGCAATTCACGATTCCCTGGTTCGGCGTCGGGAGCAATTGTAACTTCCAAAATGACCACATCCATCAGAATATCCGGCGGACGACGCCACATTCCCGGTCCATAAGTAAAATAAATTATTTCACAAATTTCGTCAAACGGTACAAAAACATCCGGTTCGGCAATTTTTCGCAACATAACATGTCGAGGCCAAACAAACGGAACCGCTTCGATTTCTTCCGGCGGATCCGGTGGTTTGGAGACTTTTGGTAATTTTCCGATCAAGGTTTTCATAAACGTACTTTGTGGCGATGGCGATTCTGAAACGTGTCGAGCGGCAATTTCGCCAATACGATTACGAATATTGTACCGATCGCGTGGGTCGAGATTCCGAAAGGCGTACATGGTGTCAATAACTTTTGCTGAAATTCCGTTACCGGAAAACGCTGCGTCAACAGTTCGAATGAGATTCCGACCGACAACCCAAACTTCAAAAGTCGTACCGCGTTGTCCGCCTGCGGGATAAACGTAACCGGCTTTTGCTGAACTTTGTTTTCCGACTTGTGCCGGTAACTCCGACGAAACCCAAACAGAAATCATTAGCAAAAACAAAATCAAATGTAATGTTTTCATAATATTTTTTTGTATTCTTTATTGTTTATATTTTATAACAAAATCAATACGCTCATAAAAATGGACGGTTACAAAATTCGGGAATTATTCATGATTATTGTTCAATTATTATTCAATTCAATGAAATTTCGTAATTTTATCCCGCTCATTTTCAACATTGAAAAACGAGAAATGAGCGGGATAATTGAAACATAGAAAACGATGTTGTTTGGCAAGATTCTTTTTATGGAGATATGGAAATTTTTATTGTTGCGCTGTTTCAAATAACTCCATAAGAGCATCGGCGAAAAGTTTCATACCGAATGGGTTGGGGTGATTGATATTGTTCATCATCAATGTCGAATAGGGAATTCCTTGCCGCCAGAGCCGCCCATAACGTTTTGCCGCATCCGCCAACGCTACATTATTTTTTGCGGTAAATTCTCGTACCGATTTGGTGTAAGGTCGCGGATCGTCGTCAATTCCTTGTTCAGACTGCAACCCCATCCAATCCGAACGAACATAATGCGGCGTCAGAATAATCCATTCGGCTCCAATCTCCTTGAACTCTTCAAGAATTTTGGAATATCGTTCGTTCAACACTTCTCCACGGAAACCGGAATCGTTGACAAATTCGGAGACGATTAAATCCGGTTTCAGAGCAAGCACTTTTTCTTTATAATTTTTGGGACTTCCCGGCGGTTCGTTACGATAAGAATCGGAATTGCGTCCGCCCCACGCTTCGGTTTTCAGAACAATATTGGCTTCGGGGAATTTTGCGCGAAGCCGCGTGGCGAACTGTTCTTGCCAACGTTCGGTTTGAGGATTGGGTAAATATCCGGCATCGGTTACACTATCGCCCCACGCAAGAATCGTAACTGTTCCACTCGATTTGAGTTTTGCCATTGTTTTGGGAATTTGTTTTTCCGCTATTGTTGGAGATTGCGGAGCCGGTTCGGGATATTTTGTTTCTAAAATTGGGAAGATCAGTTCCGGTGTTAATTTTTCGATACGAGCTTTAATCCAAATGTTGACCAATCGTGTTTCGCCGTTGCCAAGTTCCGGCGGAACAGGAATTGTTACATGCGGCGTGCCTTTTTTCAGAATCACTTGACCGTTTGGAGTTCGAACAAGAGAATCAATCCGCATTTTACCGTAAACATAATCAATATAAACCGATTGTTGTTCACTAATTCGGCTTTCCGGCAGACGACCAACACAACCCCATTTAGGCTCAATCTGATAATCTTTGCCGAGTTCATATTGGAGCGAATTGTTTTCCGGCTTTTCCCGAATAATAATCGAATCGGGATTGGCGGCGTAGGCGGTTGGACATTCTTGTGCCCGAATCTGGTGAAGTTTCATTCCGCGATTGTATTCCGCACTTTTGGCGTTGAACAACGGAAGTTTATCATATTTTTCGGCGGTTACGGTAATTAGTTCCGGTTTGTCAATTGTCCATTGACCGGAGCCATTTTTGTTGATGAGAGTCCAGCCGTCGTCGCCAAGATTAAACGGCAACGGTTCCGCGATGACAAAAAACGGACTTACCGCAAACAAAATCCCAACAACACACAAACACAAATTACGGTTTAACATACGAATACTCCTTGAAAATTGATCTTTGTTGTTGAACACGGAAAACACGAAATACACAGAATTTTCTATCCTTTTTTTTCCGTGTTCAATCTGCTAATTGACAAAAGGATAGAATGTCCGGTGAAAATTTTTACTGACTTAATTTTATTACATTTCAACGAAAATGGTATTCTATCGGTGCAATGATGAAGTGTTGTTATTCAAAGAGTTCCTTTGGTGCTTGGTATTCCGGATTGGCGAGGGTCGGTTTCAACCGCGATTCGTACTGCGTGGGCAGT
This sequence comes from Planctomycetaceae bacterium, assembly GCA_031254675.1. Classification (GTDB taxonomy): domain Bacteria; phylum Planctomycetota; class Planctomycetia; order Pirellulales; family Thermoguttaceae; genus WRKP01. Next base: position 11,154 of record JAIRTV010000525.1, read on the forward strand.
TGCTTTGAACAGGGCTTCGGCGATGTGATGGGAATTTTCTCCGTAATGAAGAATGAGATGTAAATTGCATGCTGCTGTGTTGACAAAACCTTGCCAAAATTCGTGGACTAATTCTGTATCGAATTGACCGATTGTGGGTGTTTGAAATTCGACGCGGTACACAAGACAGGGGCGTCCCGAAAAATCAATTGTTGCGGTTGCGAGTGATTCGTCCATTGGCAACGTGAAAGAGCCGTAACGTCTTATTCCTTGTTTATTGCCGAGTGTTTGCGTGAACGCTTGCCCCAAGGCAATACCGACATCTTCAACTGTGTGATGACCGTCAACTTGAAGATCGCCTTGTGCTTCGATATTCAGGTCGAGCATGGAATGCGATGCGAACAGTGTGAGCATGTGGTCGAAAAAACCAACACCGGTTGCGATAGTTGAAGTTCCGTTGCCGTCCAGATTTAACGTCAACGAGATTTGGGTTTCTTTTGTGTTACGTGTAATTGTTGTTATTCTCATAAAAATTTTTCGATAGAGTTGAGACATTGGTTTATTTGTTCGTCGGTGCCGACACTAATTCGCAATCCTTCGCCCCAACACGGATAATCCATATATCGCACTAAAATGCCGTGATTTTTTAGGGATTCGTAGATTGGTTTTAGGGCGACATTTTTTTTGGTATTCCAGGTAAAATTGGCGTGTGAGGTTGGCACGTCGAATCCGAGCTGGCGCATTTGTTCGGTGAGGCGAGTTCGGGTTGCCAGAATTTTTGTTCGGTTTTCTGCCAACCAGTTGTTGTCGTTGAGCGCGGCGGCGGCGGCGGCAAGAGCTAACGTATCGCAGTTGTAGGAATCTTTGACTTTCAACATTTGCGCAACCCATTTCGGTGCTGCAACAAGATATCCAAACCGTAATCCCGCTAACGCATACGATTTGCTTAATGTCCGACAAACGATAATTTTGTCGCATTTTTCGACTAAATCGATGCAATGTTCTTCGGCGAAATCGGCGTAGGCTTCATCCACAACCAACGGGCAAGGTAAATGTTCGGCGATTTCTAGGATTTGTGATTTTGGGATTATTGTTCCTGATGGTGAGTTGGGATTGGGGAGAAAAACCAATCGAAGTTTTGGTGTGGCGGTGAAAAAAGTTTTGGGAAGAGTCCAATCGGTGTTGAATGGAACTAATTCGTTGTTTGCTCCCTGAATTTCGGCAAGGTTTTGATACAAAATGTAGGTTGGGTACGGCAACCGGAGAGATTCGCCGCAACCGACAAAAGTTCGAGTGAGAATTGTCAATAGATCGTCACTTCCATTGCCGCAAAGGACGGAATTGGGGTCGATGTTGAATTTTTCCGCGACGGCAACTCGTACTGTTGTTCCTATGGGATCGGGATAGCGGGAAAGCCCCAACTCCGCCGCGTGACGAATTGCCGTGTAAACTTTTTCGGAAGCTCGATAAGGATTTTCGTTGGTATTGAGTTTGATTGTTTTCTCAGTTTTTGGTTGTTCGCCGGGGACATAGCCGTTCATTGCCATGATTTCCGGTCGAACAAATTTTTCTACGTGAACAGTCATTTTCTTCTCTATTATTTCTAACACATTCTGTATTTATTTTGGACGATGGGCGGTATTGATTATTGACAATGCTCAAACCAACTCGAACGAGTATTATAAATGAAAAATCTGAAGAATAAAGGGTAATTGACAATTGCGACGTTAATTTTGTTTACGGACGGACGTTTGTTTATTGTACTTTCCGAGAAAGTATCCGACAGTAATTGATTGAAAAGTTGATTTTTACAAAAGAACTGTTGCGGGTTTTGCCGTGCAAGTTTACTGTACAAGTTTACCATGCAAGTTTATCATGCAAGAAAGCGGCGAAACCCGCGCCAAACAACATTCGGCGACATAATAAAACGATGTTCTATTTGGCGGCGGATTTGAAGTTTTTATGCTTGTTTGATTTATGCTTGTTTGATTGCTGTGACGACGGCGCCCATGGAATTGGCGGGAACAGCGTAAGAGACTTCGACAAAACCAGCAATTTCGAGATCTTCCTTGATTTCCTCGAATGTATAACACATACCGTTTTGTGTTGCCGTCAGCATGTTAATGGCGAACATGACGCCGTCAAACGGTTCGGTGCGATTCGGTTGCATGACGAAATCCCGCACGGCAATGACGCCGTTATTGTCGAGGGCGCGATAGATTTTTTG
>JAIRTV010000589.1 GCA_031254675.1 Planctomycetaceae bacterium
TAGATCTAATCCGTGTTGTGTCAAGTGGATACAATTTGTCGAAAAAGCTTTTGTTTACCCCCCCGTCAGTTTGATATGATATTGTTTTTTGACGAAAGTATTTATCATTTAAGAAGTTACGTTTCAAAAAAACTTTTTTACTGATAAAATAGAGAGGAGGGTTTGTTAGCTGGATTTTTGGGTAACTTTCGTCAACATTGAAATTCAGTACCGAACTAGTTGTCATTGCTGGATTTACCTAAAATGGAACGTTACTCGATCCTTGGTTATGCTTGTTGGTTGGATGGTTCGTTTTTTTCTTCTTTTATTTCGGGCTCGTTTTCTTCGTCGATGATAACGGAATAGACTTCGGACGTTTGTGTGGAATCATCCCATGTTTTGGCGACAGGAACAACCCATTTTTCATCGCGATACACAATTCGGTAAACATACGCCGCCCCCAATGCCAGAAAAACACCCAAAGAAGAAGCTTGGAGCATTAACAACACCAGAGCCGGACGATAAAAAAGAATTGCCAACAACGCTACCACCAGTCCCAAAAGCGAACCAGCATAACGTGTTCGCGGGAAATAAATCAATACCAACCCAATCAGCAACGAAAAACCACTCGAAAACAGCACAATCAACGACCGACCAACAAGATAGAATGATACCGCCGACGCTGGATGAAGTGTACTAAACAAATATTGATTTGATCTTGGCGAAATAGCCGAACTTTCCGGCAAATCATCCGGCAAACCAATCTCTTTTTTCTGAAGCGAAGGAACACGACCCCAAAATAAATTGTTCCATGCCCAACGGTATTCCGGCGTCCAACCCGACGGAATATCAAGAATATGTTTGTCCTGCGGAAGAATTATTTGCCAATATTCGCAACGGAGCAGCGATTCGGAATTGAAATGCGGTAAATCCAACTCCACCAAACTCCCAACCATCTCGAACGGAAACCGATAAACCACCTCCACCAACACAGAATGTTGACGTTGCTCCAATGTCAAAGGAATTGTTAATTCGCCCTTTGACGAAACTTCCGCAAAAACCGGTGTTCGATCAATTGAAACGAATACTTTACTTTTGCCGGTTGCTGTTGGGAGATTCATTGTGATGGATTCGCGGTCACTGGTAATCAGATAAACCCCACGATCCTGACGCAGAGAGCCGGTCAACCATGTTTGCAACCACGCACGCTCTATCATGGTTGTCCCCAAAGCAACATGATTGGATAACGAAATCAATAACGAAATCCGATCTGGTGTTTGCATTGATTGGAAACTTGTTCCGAGTGTGGACGAATCAGGTGTTACGGTATTCCAGAGGTGATTCCCATCGTCATGGAGTTCGGTCAGGTACCCCGGAGGAACAATCAGATTAACACGATGATCCGAAATAACCGTCTCCGCCGGACGAATAAATGATAACGAAAACGGAGTGGTCATGTCGTATTCAATTGGCACAGGCGGAACCGAATATCGGAACACCAATTGAAATTTGAACAACGATTCTGGAAGCATTACCAATTTTCGACTCCAATTTTCTTCTCCGGTGTCGGCGCCGGTTGAGGTAACATCACGCAATTCCAAGGGACGATTCCCAATCTTCACCTGCAATGAACCACTTTCCTCCAACGATTTTGGAATAAGAAAATACAATTTTTCAATCGGAACATACGAAACATCATAAGAAATAATTTGATCAACTTGATCGTTTGCATCCCGCAACCGAATATCCGTACGCATGGAGGCGGTAACTTTTTGGCGGTGATAGCGAACATCCGCCACAAAAACCGACTCCACCGGTTCGGTGCGATAAAACAGCGGTTCCTGTTGCCGTTCTGGAATTTCGATCCGAACCGTCTGAGAACGCCGACTGCGGCGTGTTAATCCGACCGTTCGTTTTGGGGCGGAGTCGCCAGCTCCCGACTCCGAAACGACCAAACCGGAATCCGTATCCTCGTCAATCGGAATCACTTCAACATTGTCCGCCGGAACAATGACTACGGGTGCCGGTTCGCTCCATGTTACCAATGGTTGCGGCAATGGAATTACTAATCGTTGTTTTGTTTCGCCTTCTTTGGTCAAAAGCGGACAATATGCTTTAAATTCGATTTCAAAAGAACCGTCTGTCGGCGCCCGAAAAGGAATTGTTAAAAGACCGTTCGCGTCTTGTTCCACGCCAACTGTATCAATAATATTGGAGGGTTTGATTTCGCCGTTCCATTTCCAACCGGACAACTGAATCGCAATATTTTCTGTTTTGGAGCCGAGCACTTCGTAAGATAATCGAGCAGTTAAAGAAAGGGAACCTTTATTGATTCCGATTTGATATTCTGGTTTTACATTAGTTCTGGGTTGCGGGGAAACAATACGTCCTTGCAATTGGAACGGTTGAGAGAAAAATTCAAATCGGGCATCAGCTTCTTCGTGAAGGGTAGAACCGGTGATTTCCGTTTGCCGAATACTACGAATTGGTTTCCAGTGGGAACGCATATCGACTGGAACGGTTGCCGTGAGATAACCAAATTGTCGTTCCGCTCCAATCACTTCGAAACCGCCAAGATCACGCCAAATATCTTGTTTTTCCGTGTTGAATTGCTGAATTACTTTGAGACGAATCGTAACCGTACCGGATGTTTTTCGGGAAAATCGGATTTCCAAAACTGGTGACAATGTGGTTTCGTCCTTGACCAGATCAAACGAATATCCTCCGGCAGCGTATTTTTCTGTTGTTTCATGGTCGAGAGTAGCGCCCAACGGCAACCGAATACGCAATCGGTCAAAAATTGAAGACGGCGGACTGCGTACTGGAAGAATGGCGTCGTAAATTGTTGATTTGTTTTCCAACTGTACTTTAATTAAAGCGTCTTCGACATAAAGAACCGGACGAGTATCTAAGGGTTCGGTTTTTTTCTTTCGCCAAGAAAGTTCAAAATCTGAGCTGAGAGATAATATATTGAATTGTGTGATTGTTTGATTGGGAACTTCAACAGTAGTGAGCAATGCTCCTTGAGAAACGTTTGCGACGATTTCCTTTTCTGGGACTTGCAACACAAACTGAGAATTAACCGCTTGCGGAAAGGAGATTGTGAGGTGATTTTCTTCATTACCGATGAGTGTTAGTGGAAACCAGAAAGGCAAAATCAATTCGTAATGTTGTTCGGTGAGTTGTTTTTCTTCTTTTGTGTTGATGGCGTTGTTTTTCAGGTTTTCTGATACTTTTTGTGGCAAATTTTCCGACAATGGAACGGACATTTCTGATTCGATTGTTGCGGATTCGTTGGAGGTGGTTGTTGTGAAGTTTTCGGGTTGGTTGTTGTTGGATTCGGGTGGTTTGGGGCGAATCAACACAAGATATTGACCGGATTGCGGATCAACAGTCAAATCAACAGAGCCGGGTCCGCGGAATGTTGGTTTTAATTTTCCGTTTGTGGGCAAGATTCCTTCTTTCATTCCAATTGGAATGAGTAGTGGGCGATTGTTAAAAGCAGTCAAAACGATCCGAATTTCTGTTTCGACATGATGATCAACAATTTTTCCTTGTACATTAATTTCTTGCAAACTAAATGGTGGTAGTGGATTTTTTCGATCACGCAAAAGAAAATTCCAAAAGTCATCTAAATCTTCTAGAGGCCAACCTTTGGGGAGATACAGTAAACGTTTTCCTTCGGTGAAAATGACAACGGCATCGAGTGGGGCTTGTTCGATGGTGGGTGAGGCGGGATTGATTTTGACTTGATCTGTAGTTATGTCCCGAACGACCGGATTTTGAGCCGCAATTCCTGCTCCCCAAAGCCAAAGATTCAAAAGCACGAATATTGGTAATCGTGTTTGGTGAATAAGCGAAAAGGTCAACGTCATGGAAATTAGATCACAGATAAAACCGAATAAATTAAGTAAAACGGTTTTAGTATAGTGGATTTCTAACACAAAAGCAACATTTTTAGCGGATAATGAAGAGTTGATGGTGAAGAGTAGGCAAGTATCACCCACGTGTTGGAGTACAGTGAAGAATCAGGATGTTATCATTGAAAGTTATAATAATTTGTAGAGATTCAAAGTCATTAATCGACTTGTGTTCGGCTGCATCATTGCGACGAATCTACAAAAGTATAAATTCAAAGTCATTAATCGACATTCCCGTACACAAATCCCTCACGTCGATTAATGACTTTGAATTTCTTACTGTTGCAGATCCTTGAAAATAGCAACTTATAAAAATCTTTGGCGAGTGAATTGACTCTATTTTGAGAATGCGGTATGATATTCTTCGTTCTTGCCGGACTGTATGTCGTGCTGCCGGATCGAAAGAACCACAATATGTAGT
>JAIRTV010000605.1 GCA_031254675.1 Planctomycetaceae bacterium
TGTTCTTTTCGTTCTTTGACGATTATTTCCTGAATGGAGTTTGGAACTTTTTTGTATTTTAGAAATTCCATTGAAAATGTTCCTTGTCCTTGCGTCATACTTCGGAGGGTTGTTGAATATCCGAACGTTTCGGCAAGTGGAATTTCCCCTTCGATGCGAGTGGACGCACCAATCGTCTCGGTAACACTAATCAGTCCTCGCCGTGAATTGAGATCACCAACAACATTTCCCTGAAACTGACTCGGACACTCAATCTCCAACCGCATCACCGGCTCCAACAATGTTGGTTTCATTCGCGGAAACGTTTCACGTAACGCTGTTTGTGCACAAATTCGGAACGCTAAATCTGAACTGTCCACTGTGTGAAAAGAACCATCGTTCACTAAAATACTCAAACCAACCACCGGAAAACCAGCAACCGGTCCCTTTTCCAAAGAACCACGAAAACCCTTCTCAATTGCCGGAATATAATTGGATGGAATAGTACCACCAACAATTTTTTCTTCAAACAAAAAAGTCTCTGTTGTTTCGGCATTTTCGGGAATTGGTGCCATGTGTCCCACAATGTGAGCATATTGACCACTTCCGCCGGATTGTTTTTTGTGTTTCACATCGAAATCAACCGCAACCGTTGGGGCTTCACGATAATTCACTTTCGGTGGTGAAGTCTCAACTTCTACTTTGTATTCACGACGAATACGTTCAACATACACATCAAGATGAAGTTCCCCCATTCCCGCCATTAACGTTTCTCCACTCTCCTGATCCGTCGAAATAGAAAGTGTTGGGTCTTCCTTGCGGAACCGGTATAACGCTTTACTCAAACGATCCGCATCTTTAGTCGCTTTTGATTTAATAGCAATTTGAATCACCGGTTCAGGTACATACATTGATTCCAACGTGCAAAAATCTTTTTCGGACGAAAAAGTGTCGCCGCTGGAACAGTCAATCCCAATAACCGCAACAATATCACCGGCTTCGGCAACTTCCATTTCCTCACGACTATCAGCATGCATTCGGAAAATACGACTAATTCGTTCTTTTTCGCCGGTTCGCTGATTGTAGTAAGTTTCGCCTTTGTTCAAAGAACCTTGATAAACACGCATAAACGTCAACGTTCCATACGGGTCTTCGACAATCTTAAATGCCATCGCCACCGCTGGAGCTTTGGGGTCAGGTTTGAGCAATATTCTGGCACTCTCCTCTTTCTGGTCGAGACCGTATTGCCACGCATAATTATCACTGTCCAGCGGCGATGGAAGATAACGTCCAATCGCATCAAGCAACGGTTGAACTCCTTTATTTTTGTACGCAGTTGCCAAAAAAACAGGCGTTAATTGCTGAGACCAAACCGCTTCGCGAACAAGATGATGAATCATCTCAAGCGGTGGCTCTTGCTCTTCGAGGAGCAATTCCATCAGTTCATCGCTAAACATTGCCAACGCTTCAAGCAAATGTTGACGAGCGGTTTGGACTTCGGATTCCAATACCGACGGAACCGCTTCGTAACGAATTTTTTCGCCTTGCGCTCCGTCAAAGTAGATCGCCTTTTGTTCGATTAAATCAATAACACCTTCAAAATTCGCTTCTTTACCGATTGGAATTTGCATCAAAACGGCGTTGCAATCTAATTTTTCTTTGAGTTGCTTGACTACACGGTAGGGGTCTGCGCCGGTGCGATCCATTTTGTTGACCAACGCAAGGCGTGGAACTCGGTAACGTTTCATCTGCCGGTCAATTGTTATCGACTGAGCTTGCACGCCGCCCACAGAACAAAGAACAAGAACCGCTCCATCCAGCACGCGCAAACTACGTTCGACTTCAACAGTAAAATCGACATGCCCTGGTGTATCAATCAGGTTGATAAAATGTCCATTCCACTCAACACTGGTTGCCGCACTGGTAATCGTAATACCACGTTCCTGTTCCAGTTCCATGTGGTCCATTGTTGCGCTGCCATCGTGAACTTCACCGATTTTGTAAGATTTACCGGTGTAGAACAGAATACGTTCACTAAGTGTGGTTTTGCCGGAATCAATATGCGCCGAAATTCCGATATTGCGAAGTTTTTCGATTGTTGACATGTTTTCGTGAACGGAAAATTTCGTTTCCGCTTTTGTGTCTTTTAGGTTGATCATTATTTGAATCTGATTTTCCGTAAAGGAATAATTTCGTCAAAGGATTGAACTGACGGAGCAACGAATTAAAGATTGCCATTTTCCCACAATTTCAATGATTGTACAGAGGGGGCTAAAAATCAATCCTAATCTCTTTGATAACAAAGAATTGAGAGAAAAAGACAATTTGTATTGTTTGAGTGATTCGGAACACAATTGCCCGTCTGAAATTAAGGACAAATTTGAAAATCGAGAGAGAGGGCAACTTTGGGGCAAAGAGTTTACAGTCGCGGTTACGTTGATAATGGCAACAATTGGACTCCAAACTGCTTGGCAATATCAGTTTCCTAGCGTAAAACAGAAGCAAGTTTCCTAACGGCAACGCGGAGTGTTTGGAAAAGACCGAGATTCTGCAAGTTCAGAGCGTTGTTAAATTCGTTCGCCAACATGTTCATTACCGTTGCCGCTTCGTTCGATTCCAAAAGCCGCAACTCCTGTTTGCCCCAACCCCGCACGTCCTTCAAGTCCATCGTCGTATCCGTCAACATCAGCGGTACCCAAGTTCCGTCATTTTCCTTGATCAACACGACCTTGATCGGTTTACCCTTCGTCAATTTACTTGCCGTAGCAAAACATTTTACTTTTTACTTTCTTGCGAACAATCCATCCGTGTTGTCGGCACTCGACATAACGCCAACCGTGATTCGTTTCGATTTTCGTTTTGTTGGCGAATCGTCCAATACCAGACGGATAAATGTCGCCGTTGCAATGACTGGCTCGAGTTTTTTCAATATTTCGTCCAACATCACGTCGAAGAGTTTTTGGCTCTTGCGTCCAATGTTGGGGATGTGGTAAAATGTTCGTCGAATTTCGTTTTCGATTTGAGCGGTTTGTAACCACACTGTGACGGTTCGCTGTCTTACGATAGCGAGCAACATCTCAAGTAGGAGCGAAAGAAAAAACGGTTTGACCTTCGTTGGCAGTTGGTCGGCAAGACTATGGGCAAGGGATTGAAAAATCGAAACGGCTTGTTTTTATCCTTTTGTGACATTCATGATCAGCTACACGGGTTACAGGTTGTTGTACTAAACCGCCATGTACACCCGAGCCGGTCTTTTATAAAGATCAACTTTTTAAGCAATTAACGTTGGATACTTTCTTGGAAAGTGCAGATAAACATGGAACAACAAAATAATAAACTACTCCTTGATGTCCCTGTTGTTAACAAGATTAAGACTTATGATTTTGTCTATTTTGATATTGTTGGAACTTGTAATGCGAAGTGCAAGTTTTGCATAACAGGTATTTCAAATCATCCTAAAGGAGGAATAATTGAAGCAAATAAATTTGAAAGAATTCTGGATATTTTATTTGAAAATAAACTGATAAATTGTGAAACGGAATTTGCACTTTACAATTGGGGAGAACCGACGTTACATCCTGAATTGGGGAAAATTATTGAAATCTTACAAAGTAGAAAGGAGGGAATGATTCGGTATTCTTTGAGTACCAATGCTGGTAAGTCGGTTAAATTTCAACCGGAATGGTTTAAAAATCTGAATGGTATAAGAATATCAATGTGTGGTTTTTCTCAGGAATCGTATGATAAAATTCATGGATTTAATTTCGAGGAAGTTAAAGCAAATATTCGCTCAATTGTCAAAGTTGCAGAAGAGGCTGGCTACGATACTTCCAGAATAAGTCTTTTACAACATATTTATCAATTCAACACACATGAAGTTCCTCAACTTCAAGAATTTTCTGAAGAGCTAAAAGTTTATTTTGATCCTTATTATGCATTCATCAATGATTGGAAAAGAGCTATAAAATATATTGACAACACACTTGAGCCACAGGATTGGAAAGAAATTTCACAAAATATTTTTTGTCATTTTATTCAAAAACGATTGGGCAAACACCCCAAAAATCAATGTTACCAATTTGACATTTTGAATTTGGACGAGAGAGGAAATATTTTACCGTGTTGTGTTTTGCCAAGAGACCATGAGGAATATGTGATAACTAATATTTTTGATGAAAATTTTATGGAGAAATTAGCAAAATGGCAACCGACTGA
>JAIRTV010000633.1 GCA_031254675.1 Planctomycetaceae bacterium
CCTGACCCTGTTTTCGGCTGGCAATTTGTGTTGCCAAACGGTTTGGAATCCAATTGCCGGCTCAACACAAAGGCAAGTCGGCTATCGCCGACGCGACCTTTCGGCGAAAGGTCGCCCACCTTTTAGTTAATAGTGAGTAGTGAATAGTTCGCAAGCGGCATTTCAACTATTCACGATTCACTCATAACTATTCACTATTAACTAAAAGATTGCTCACCTAAAAAGAAAAGTTAGAGAAAAATCCAATATTTGTCAATTTGCCAGAATTAACATCGCGAATCAGATTCGCCGCCAGTGAATACTCCAGCATAACAATTAAGGAGACTTGATTATTTTTCCCGATTTGGTATCTTTTTTGCGTAGCCCCCCTTTTTCGGAAAATTCAATGTATTATAATCATTATTCGGTTTTTTCTCGTGGGAATATCTAAAAACCTTGCTTCTTCAGACTTTAATCACTACAAATTAAGAGTCAATACAGTATTTATCATCAGTAAACAATCGGTTTTTTAGAAGTTCCCTTAAAATTTTTTCTTTATTTCACCTGAAAAGATTACGCAGATGAAAGGCAACAAAATGCCCCTCCCTCATAAAAGTCATCTGGTCTGCAGACATGATTATGTTGTCCTTTCCCGACTTTTTCTTTACAGAAGTTCATGGGCTTTCGCCCAATTTTACCAATGAAATAGAACGATTCAATATTGATGTTTTAATCCTTAGTTCGGATAATTCGAATGTCGCGTTCCAAAACAACGCACCACAATCCAATAGAACAACGAACAGAATAACTAACAGAAAATATTTGTCCGAATCAAAATCAATTCAATTCGTACATGATCGGTTCGTTCCCGTTTTTACCAATTTTGTCCCTTTCCTTTAAGTTTTTCAATAACTTTTTTGACAATAACCTAAACCTATTATGGCAACACCTTCACAACGCCGTATCAATTTCAGTAACGTTCACAAATTCGGAACCCAAACCTCCACTTATGAAATTCCCGATCTGACGATCCTACAAACACAGAGTTATCGGCGATTTCTTCAGGAAGATGTTCCACCACTTAAACGCGAAAATATCGGACTAGAAGCCGTTTTACGCGAAATCTTTCCAATCGAAACATTCGATAAATCGATTCGTCTAGAATACCGCTATTACGAACTCGAAAAACCACGTTACGAACCCGACGAATGTCGGCAATTGCGTCTGACTTACGGAAAACCATTCAAAGTTCGTCTCCGACTCGTCAAAGAAAACAGCACACACGAAGAAGATGTTTATCTCGGCGATATTCCTATCATGCTCGGAGGCGGTGAGTTCATCATCAATGGCGCAGAACGGGTTGTCGTCAGCCAACTTCATCGAAGCCCCGGTATCGATTTCGTTTCCGAAATGGACGGCGACCGACGAACTTTCAGTTGCCGCGTCATTCCCGAACGCGGAAGCTGGATCGAATTAAATATGACCCGCAAAGAAACAATCTCCGCCAAAATCGATCAGAGTAGCAAACTCCCAATTATGATGTTTCTCCGCGCAATGTCCGATAAATACGGCACCAATTCGCAACTCATCAAAGCATTTTATCAAACAGAAACCATTAAAATTGAACCAAAAAAGATCAAACTCCCAAAAGTGGTCGCCCAGCCCAAAGCTTCCAAATCAAAGAAGAAAAAAAACACCCCAAATGAACCAGTTGCAGAAAATCCCAGCATTGCCGAAGAACAAACCATAACAGACAATACATTACAAGATACCACTATTGAAACTTCAACAGAATCACCAATCGATTTAAGCGTGTTCACCGCACCATTACGCGGAAAAGTAGCAGTACACGACATCGTTCATCCACAAACTTCCGAAAGAGCAGGTCAAATTATTGTCGAAACCGGCGAAACCATTACTGATAGTAAAGCATTGGAAATTCTCGGCTCCGGACTCAAAAAGATCGAAGTTATCGAAGAGCAGAAAAATAAACTATTGCTCAACTCGCTCGCCGAAGATAAAACCAGCTCCCACGAAGAAGCATTAGCCAAAATTTATATGCGGCTTCGCCCCGGCAATCCACCACAAATGGATAAAGCACGGGAATTGTTTTACGATAAATTTTACGACACAAATCGTTATCGACTTGGTCGGGTTGGACGTTTTCGGATTAACAGGAAACTCGGCATCGATATTCCGCTAGACGAAATGACTCTCAAACCAGAAGATATTGTCGAAGCGGTTCGATATTTGAACCGACTTTGGGGCGGCGACCGTACCGCCGAAATCGATGATATCGACCATCTCGGAAATCGTCGATTGCGAACTATTGACGAGTTGGCAGGCGAAGAATTACGAAAAGGTTTTCTCAAACTCCGCCGAACCGTTCAAGAACGTCTCGCCTCACGCGGAAATGAAGAAATCACTCCACGACAAGTTATCAACCAGAAAAGTATTTCAGCAGCAATCGAATACTTTTTTGGTCGCGGTGAACTTTCGCAAGTTGTTGACCAAACCAATCCGCTCTCCATGTTGACGCACGAACGACGACTCTCCGCTCTCGGTCCCGGTGGTCTAAACCGGAAACGAGCCGGTTTTGATGTTCGCGACGTTCACTCTTCACATTATGGTCGGATTTGTCCAATCGAAACGCCGGAAGGTACAAATATCGGTCTCATTTCAAGTCTCAGTATTTATGCAACCGTTGACGAATTCGGATTCCTCGTTTCGCCATACCGGAAATTGGAAAACGGAAAATTAACCAACAAAATCGATTGGCTTCGCGCCGACGAAGAACACGAAGCCAAACTCGCTCCAGCTGACATCAAAATAGAAAGTGGAAAAATTATTCCCGACGAAATCTCTGAAACGGTTATTGTTCGGTATCGCGGCGATTATGATCCGGTTTCGGTGGAAGAGGTTGAATATATTGACGTTTCGCCAAGCCAAATGATTGGAGTTTCTGCCGGACTCATTCCGTTCCTCGAACATGACGATGCCAACCGCGCCTTAATGGGATCAAACATGCAACGACAAGCCGTTCCGCTTTTGATTTCAGAACCAGCGTTGGTCGCCACCGGATTGGAAGGACGCGCCGCTTTCAATTCCAGTCTTTTAATTCACGCCAAACGTGGAGGCACAGTAAGCTACGTCGATTCGCAACGGATTATCATCGACTACGGAACAGGAACAGATGAATACGTTTTTCGGAAATTTGTCGGTCTCAACGAACGAACTTGTCAGAATCAAGTACCAATTGTCAAATTGCACGAAAAAATCAAAGACGGTCAGATTATCGCTGACGGCGCAAGTATGTATCACGGCGAACTGTGTTTAGGACGCAACGTTCTTGTTGCTTTTATGGCGTGGGACGGCTTCAATTTTGAGGACGCCATCATCATCAGTGAAGACCTCGTGAAAAAAGATACTTACACGTCTATTCATATCGAAGAATTTGACGTGGAAATCCGCGATACAAAATTAGGACGAGAAGAATTCACAGATGATATTCCGAATGTCGGCGAAAAAGCGTTACGCAACCTCGACGAAACAGGTATTGTTCGTGTTGGAACTTATGTCCGCCCTGGTGATATTCTGGTCGGTAAAGTAACACCAAAATCAAAAACCGAACTCACACCGGAAGAAAAATTACTTCACGCTATTTTCGGTCGCGCCGGAGAAGATGTTAAAAACGAATCGCTCGAAGTGCCTTCCGGTGTTGAAGGAATTGTAATCGGAACGCAAAAATTTTCCTGCCGGATGAGCCTTTCAGAAGATGAACGGAAAATATTCGATGCGGAAGTACGCCGCGTCGAAAAAGAAGAAGATGAACGAATCGAAATTCTGTTCAAGCCGTTAATTGAAGAACTGGAAAAAATGCTCGGACTCGCGATTGACCGCGAAGAAACAGAACAACCGAAATTGTTTCGAATCGAACATCTCAATCTAGACGAAAATGATCCGAAACGTGAAGAAGCGGAACGAATTTATCGAAAACATTGGCCGGCGATTGAAGCGGCGGTTGATGCGAAAGATCGAAAAGTCAATTCCATGAAACGCGGAGACGAACTTCGTCGCGGTGTTCTGCAAATGGTCAAGGTGTATATTGCCGCGAAACGAGTAATTTCGGTTGGCGATAAAATGGCTGGGCGGCACGGAAATAAAGGTGTTATCGCTAAAATTCTTCCGCGCGAAGACATGCCGTATTTGGCAGATGGAACACCGATTGAAATTATGCTCAATCCGCTTGGAGTTCCGAGTCGTATGAATGTCGGTCAAATTCTCGAAACACATCTTGGTTGGGCTGCGGCGAAACTTGGTTATCAAGCAATCACGCCGGTCTTTGATGGTGCTTCGGAACAAGATATAAACGATTGTCTCGAAAAAGCCGGTTTGCCGCGACATGGAAAAGTTCGTCTTTTCGACGGACGAACCGGTGAACCGTTTGATCAGGAAACGACAGTCGGTTACATTTATATGCTGAAATTGCATCATCTTGTTGACGACAAAGTTCACGCACGAAGTACCGGTCCGTATTCGCTTATCACGCAACAACCGTTGGGAGGAAAAGCACGGTTTGGCGGTCAACGGTTCGGCGAAATGGAAGTCTGGGCTCTCGAAGCTTACGGTGCCGCTTATACGTTGCAAGAATTACTGACGGTAAAAAGCGATGACGTAGAAGGACGTACAAAAATTTACGAATCTATGGTCAAAGGTGAAAATACTCTCGAAGCCGGAACTCCCGCCAGTTTCGACGTTTTAACAAACGAAATTCGCGGTCTCGCCCTCAATATGCAACTCGAAAAATCCGGAAGCGGAGGACTGTAATAAAAATAC
>JAIRTV010000022.1 GCA_031254675.1 Planctomycetaceae bacterium
CTCACGTTTTTCATACCAAGCCGAGCAGAATGATTCAAAATAAAATTATCGATACGATTTTTGCTGAAATAATTTATAACCTATTTATAATCAATAGTTTCCATCAATTCCCGTCCCCGGTGAACAACGCCGTTTTGAGGAGTGAACCCGGCAGTGAACAGTCTATTATATGTTTTTGTAAGTCTTTGTAATATAAATATTTATGCCTTGTCTGAAAGAAGTGGGCAACCTTTCGCCGAAGGGTTTTCACCCACGGTTGCGTCGGCTATCGCTGACGTTCTGTAATGTTAAGTTTAAGTTAGAGAAAAGGTCTAATGAACTTTCAAATTAAATTTGCTTACCGACTGTTGAAGCCCTAAAATATAAAATAACCGGTGCAAAGGTCGTCAGTGTAAAATAACCAATATAAAATAATCCAAGAACGATTCTCCCTTCTCAAAACAACCAAGAACAATTACCAACCTATCATTATGTCGGAATTTTTTATCAATCGTCCGATTTTTTCGTGGGTTATTGCGATGTTGATCATGTTGGGCGGAGTCATCTCAATTTTACGCCTGCCAATCACACAATATCCCAATGTGGCTCCGCCGGCAGTTGTTGTCAACGGAATGTATCCGGGCGCCTCGGCTCAAACGGTTCAAGACACAGTTGTCCAAGTCATCGAACAACAAATGAGTGGTCTTGACGGTTTTCGGTATATGAGTTCGTCCAGTACTTCTGACGGTAGTTTTGAGATTATTCTCACTTTCGAACAAAGAACCAACCCCGATATTGCCCAAGTTCAGGTTCAGAACAAACTCCAACAAGCAACCCCCTTGTTGCCCACCGAAGTCCAATCACAAGGCGTAAGAGTAACAAAATATCAAACCAATTTCATGCTAATCCTTGCGCTGTATTGCGAAGACGACAGACTAAGCGAAGGCGATATTGCCGATTACATGAGTTCCGGTTTCAAAGATACGCTTTCCCGCATCAACGGCGTCGGGATCGTCGAAGTCTGGGGAACACAATACGCCATGCGCGTTTGGCTGCAACCAGATCGGTTGTACAGTTACAATCTTATCCCGCAAGATATTATCAACGCTATCGAAAGCCAAAATATCCAAGTTTCCTCAGGACAAATCGGCGGGCTTCCCGCTCTCGACAACACCCAAATCAGCGCAACTATTGTCGCCAAAAGCCGACTCACAACAGTCGAACAATTCCGCAATATTCTCGTAAAAGTCAACAGCAACGGTTCACAAGTCCGTTTGAAAGATGTTGCCGAAATCGAGTTGGGCAATGAACATTACAATTTTTCGACACGGTTAAACGGTTATTCGGGCGTGGGTTTGGGCATGCGACTTGCGCCGGGCGCCAATATTCTCGACACAACACAAGCCGTTTATGACACAATCGAAAAACTCAAACCTCATTTGCCGTCCGGAATGAAAATCGCTTATGTTAGTGAGATTGCTCCGATTGTTCGCGAGTCAATCCAATCAGTAATCAAAACATTATTTGAAGCGATTTTTCTTGTGTTTTTGGTCATGTGGTTATTTCTGCAACGTTTCCGCATTACGTTGATCCCAACACTCACTGTTCCAATCGTGTTGTTGGGAACATTTGCCATGCTTTATTTGTTTGGTTTTACGATCAATGTGATTACGATGTTCGCGATGGTGTTGGTGATTGGTTTGCTGGTGGATGATGCGATTGTGGTGGTGGAAAACGTGGAACGGTTGTTGGCGGATAAAACACTTTCCGTCAAAGAAACCGTGCGGAAATCAATGAAACAAATTCAAGGTGCGCTTGTTGGTGTGGGATTGGTGATTAGTGCGGTTTTTTTCCCGATGATCTTTTTTGGTGGTTCAACCGGCGTGATTTACCGGCAATTTTCTGTGACGGTGATTGCGGCGATGTCGCTTTCGGTGTTAATCGCTTTAACATTTACACCGGCGTTGTGCGCTTCAATGCTCCGTCCGGCTTCCGAACATCGTAAAATATGGTTTGCTTTCCGGTGGTTCAACGAATTTTTCGTGTTTATGACCAATTGTTATGTTCAAGGAGTCGGATTGGTTCTGCGGCATCGGGTGTGGTCTTTGGTGAGTTTCGCAATCTTTGTTGCGATGATTCTTGTATTGTACCCGAAACTACCAACAGCTTTTTTGCCGGTTGAAGATCGGGGCGAAATGTCAATTCTTGTGGAATTGCC
This sequence comes from Planctomycetaceae bacterium, assembly GCA_031254675.1. Classification (GTDB taxonomy): domain Bacteria; phylum Planctomycetota; class Planctomycetia; order Pirellulales; family Thermoguttaceae; genus WRKP01. The sequence continues at coordinate 2,198 of JAIRTV010000022.1, forward strand.
GCCGAACGCGACAATGCAACGGACAAAAGCGGTAATGGATCAAATTACCGATTATTTTCTGAACGAAGAACAAGAATCGGTTGAGAAATTTATGACGGTGGTTGGTTTTAGTTTTGCCGGAATGAGTCAAAATTCGGGCATGGTTTTTTTGGCGATGAAACCGTTTGACCAACGTCATGGCAAGGGTCAAGATGTGTTTAGTGTTGTGGAACGATCTTCGCGGGCGTTTGCTAAAATCAATGATGCTCGAATTACTCCGTTGATTCCGCCGTCGATTTCGGAGTTGGGCAATGTTGCGGGCATCAATTTTTTCCTGCAAGACCAAGCAGGAATGGGGCACAAAAAACTCAAGGAAGCACAAAATTCTTTTCTGAGGATTGCTCAACAAAGTGGGACGTTTGCGGCGATTTGGTCGAATGAACTTCCAGACGAGCCGCAATATCGTATTACGATTGATGAGGAAAAAGCTCGGATATTGGGGATGAGTTTGATGGATGTCAACAGAACAATGTCCACGGTGTGGGGTTCGACGTATGTTAACGATTTTGTGGATCGGGGGCGGGTGAAAAAGGTTTACGCGCAGGGTGAAGTTTTTTCGCGCACGACACCGGAAGATTTGGGCAAATGGTATGTGCGGAATACTCATGGACAAATGGTGCCGTTTCGGTCGTTTTCGTCGGGTGAATGGGTGATTGGTTCGCCGAAACTGGCGCGTTACAACGGTTTTAGCGGAGTGGAAATTCTTGGGGTTGGAGCGGAAGGTGTTAGCTCTGGAGTGGCGATGGACAAAATTGAAGAACTGGCGACAAAACTTCCGGTTGGGGTTGGTTTGAGTTTTACGGGCTTGTCGTTCGAGGAACGTCAAGCCGGTAATCAGGCGTTTTTTTTATATGGGTTATCGCTTTTGATTGTGTTCCTTTGTCTTGCGGCGTTGTATGAGAGTTGGTCTGTTCCGGCGGCAGTGCTGTTGGTTGTTCCGTTCGGCGTGCTGGGCGCAATCATCGCAACATTGTGTCGCGGACTCGCAAACGACGTCTATTTTCAAGTAGGAATGCTTACGGTTATGGGGCTTTCGTCAAAGAATGCAATACTGATTGTGGAGTTCGCCAAAAAGATGTACGAACAAGAAGGCAAATCGTTGTATGAGGCAACGATTCTTGCGGCTCGAATGCGGTTACGTCCGATTATTATGACGTCGATGGTTTTTGTGCTTGGGGTGTTACCGATGACGTTTGCGTATGGAGCAAGCAGCGTAAGTCAACATTCGTTAGGAACAAGCGTTATTGGTGGAACGCTTGTTGCAACATTCTTAGCAATTTTCTTTGTTCCGCTTTTTTATGTACTGGTTGCCGGCTTATTCCCCAAAAAAACAACACACAATTAAACCCTCCCACCAAGTGTTGGCGTACTTAAACGTCTTGTTGGTGTAGTCTTCCGATGATGATTTTCCGGTACGTTCAGAGGGTAAAGCGTTAAACCAATTTCTGAAATTCAATAATTCCAGACGTGTAATATTCCTCTTACGTCATTTTTGGTCGGTAATTCGACCCAAAATTGAGGTTTCCCAGAACCAGGCAACAAAACAACGTTTTCGCAAACCCTTGTTTTTTAAAGATTTAAATCATTGCCCCCTCTGGGGCTCGAACCCAGAACCTACGGATTAAGAGTCCGTTGCTCTACCAACTGAGCTAAAGGGGCATAATCATTGTTGTTTTGTTCCGCAGTTAAGATGATAGAATCAATTGAAATTTCACGAAAGAACACTCAACAGAACAACACCAAACTAAAAACTTCGCAATAAATATAGCACAGATCAATAAAAAAAGAAGGAGGATGTGCGAGAAAACTCGAAAAATTTGTAATATTTCAGTGGAATTTTCGTTAAAAGATCAACCTCAGATAGGTAACTTTTCGCCGAAAGATTTTCCCTTACGGTTACAACGGTTGAATTGATTTTTCCATTGCCGACGCGACGGTGAGTAAAAGCCAGTTGGCGAAACACTACCAGCCTTTTGATTATTCATCTTTTGGGCGTTTCAAATAATATTTCCATTGATAGATTACTGAATTTGTCATTTTCCTACGGCAACCACTTTTAATAATGACATTTTTGTGTATATTGATAAAAGTTTCAATTTCGAGTTATTAGCGTGGTAAAACACGACAAATGTGTT
>JAIRTV010000051.1 GCA_031254675.1 Planctomycetaceae bacterium
ATCATGCCGCAAACGCGCGAACACGTTTTGCTTGCACGTCAAGTTAATGTTCCGAATCTCGTAGTATTTCTTAACAAAGTAGATTTGCTTGATGATCCGGAGTTGTTGGAGCTTGTCGAACTTGAGGTTCGTGAGTTGCTTACCAAATATGAATTTCCGGGTGAAGAGATTCCGATTATTCGCGGTGTTGCAGTTCAAGCTCAACAAAATCCGTCAGACCCCGCTAAAGCGAAATGTATTGGCGAGTTAATGGATGCGCTTGACAGCCATATTCCAGAACCCGCACGCGAACAAGATAAACCATTCCTAATGGCAATCGAAGACGTGTTCTCAATCGAAGGACGCGGAACAGTTGCAACAGGTAGAATTGAACGCGGAATTATTAAAGTCGGCGAAGAAGTTGAAATTATTGGTTTCAGCGATGAAAAACAAAAAACAGTTTGTACCGGTGTTGAAATGTTCAAAAAAGAACTTGATCAAGGACAAGCTGGTGATAATGTTGGGCTTTTGTTGAGAGGTGTCAAACGCGACGATATTCAAAGAGGTCAAGTTATTGCGAAACCGAATACAATTACACCGCACACCGAATTTGAGGCAGAAGTTTACGTCTTATCGAAAGACGAAGGCGGACGCTCAACTCCGTTCTTCTCAGGTTATCGTCCACAATTCTATTTCAGAACAACAGACGTAACTGGTGCGTTGACGTTGCTTGGTGATGCTGAAATGTGTATGCCCGGTGATAATGTCAAATTAAAAGTTGAATTGATTTCGCCAATTGCAATGGCAGAAAACGTTAGATTTGCTATACGTGAAGGCGGTCGTACTGTCGGTTCGGGTGTAGTAACGAAAGTGTTGAAGTAGTTAGTTATTTTTAGTTTGATTGTTATTGTGTTCAATGAAAAATTGTTTCCGATAACAAGATTACTAAAACTACTTTAATTTATGTAGCTGAACACGGCAAACGTAACAACGTCAAGACGATTACTAAAGGGCAAAACCTATCGACCATATTTTAGCTACGATATTTGTATTGTAGAGTCCGGCTCAAGATATATTTCAAACAGGAATTTTTGATTGGGTTGAACTCTGCAATTGTTTTTGTGCGAAATGTAAACGATTCATATTTGAAATTTTCTATAGTTAATGTGAGTTTATCTGATTCCAAATTAAGCTCGCTTTTTTATGTTATGAAAATTTTAAGTATGATTCGTTCTATAGGGAAGTAGTTTAGTGGCAGAACTGCGGTCTCCAAAACCGCTGGTGGGGGTTCGATTCCCTCCTTCCCTGTCAACTTGATTTAGTTAAATATTTTTTTAAAATTATGAAACATGTTAGCGAACATCTTTTATAATTTTGCCAATTTCAAAGCGTCCGTCAAAGCTAACTTTCCAATATTGGGCAAGAAAGCAATGATAAACGAAAATTTTAAGTTTAAACAGTTTAATAATTTTTACGGATAAAAATAACATGTTGGATTTGATTAGTACATTTTTCAGTTTTAGACGTTTCAAGCCTAATCAAGGCATATATGCAAGACGTTTAACTGCATTCGGCGTTTTTATAATTTTTGCAAGTGGCGCGTATAAGTTTTTTGTTATGTCGCCGGTGTTACCTTTTATTAACGCCGACTCACAACAAATGGCGGTTGGAATTAGTACGATTGTGATTGCGTTGTTTGGTACTTGGTTTGCGTTTAGGCTTGTGAATTGGAATACATTTGCTAATTTTCTTATATCCGTTGAGGGTGAGATGGCGAAGGTTTCGTGGCCTAGTTGGCCTGAGTTATATTCGTCAACTGTTGTAGTTTTGACGGTATTCCTAATCTTGGCTGCAATGATTTTTATATTTGATATAGCGTGGATGCATATATTCAAATTAATTCGGATTATTCCGTAGGAGTTTTTTATACTGTAGCCGCAAGAGCGATTTGATTCGTTCTTGAGCAAACGCTACGCGATGCTACGCTTGCTGCGTTCAGCTCCGCGAATTTTTAAGTAACTTTAGTTTAAGTTTGAAGAGTTGCAAGGAGTAATTCATGTTAGAATCAGAATTAGAAAAAGGCAATGACGATAAAATGGAGTCCCGTTTAGAAGAATCTATTGAGACGGATGCGGCTGTTGAGGTTTCGGAGTCAATTAAGCCTACAGAAAAAAAACCGACAAAAGGTCGAAAAACCAAAAAGACTTCTCCTGCAAAAGGAAAAACAAAAGAAAAAGAAAATACCGATGACGAAACAACTACAAAAACAGAAACTCCACAAGGCAAAGATTGGTATATCTTGAAAGTGCAGGTGAACCGTGAGGATGCGGTTAAGAAAAATTTAGAAAATCGCGCTAAGATTGCGGGCTTGGATGAATATTTCGGTGATATTTTAGTGCCGACAGAAAAAGTTACAGAAATTCGCAATGAAAAAAAACGAATTGTAAAGCGCAAATTGTATCCGGGTTATGTGATGATTTACATGGAAATCAACGACGATACTTGGTATCTTGTGAGAGAAACGCCCGGAATTGGAGATTTTACAGGCGCGGTTGGCAAACCTACACCAATGTTACCACACGAAGTACAACGAATGCTCTCGGCAGAAAAAGAAGACCCAGCAGAATCGCCAAAATTAAAAGTCGGTTATAGTATTGGTGATCAAATAAAAATCAAAGAAGGAAGTTTTGAAAATTTAGATGGAATAGTTGACGCAATTGATTATACAAGCGGAAGAGTAACTGTGATTATTAATTTGTTCGGTAGAAGTACACCAGTTGAGTTAGAATATTGGCAAATCGAACAAAATTCAGGTTGACAATTATTGTGAACAATTCACATTTAACAAAACCTGCTTTTCAATTGGAAAGCAGGTTTTTA
>JAIRTV010000061.1 GCA_031254675.1 Planctomycetaceae bacterium
TCCAACGACACAAGCAGTTGTCGTTTCGCTTCAGAAATTAATCAATAAAATTGCCCGACGCAAGAAATCATAGCGTTGCCGTTTCATTTTATCAATTCACAAAGTACGCCAATCTTTCGACTTCCTTCTCATTACCAGACCTTTTCTCTAACTCTTTCTGACGGCAAGTCGCGTTCCTGTTCGACGGCAGTCGGTCGTATTGCCGCGTTTTGTTTTGCCATTGGGAAAAGCCCGTCTAACGAAGACACGGGCAATTATTGCCGGGCGTGAGCGAAACTTTCGATCAATGACAGTGACATTCCACCCAAAAACCTAATTTTTTTACCCGAAAAATATTCTCAAGTCTTTATTTTTAAGGATGCGATATTTGAGAAACAAGGTTTTTAAAAGTTCCCATATTTGATTTTTGTCATTTTGGCAGTAAAATAAAAGTATTAGAGAAATTAATGACTTGACATAAAAAAGGCAAGATTTTATTTGCTCTGATTTTATTTCTGTCTGATTTTCGTAAAATACGGATAGGTAATAAGACCTATTTTGAGTATATTATGCTAATTACGACCTACGACCCCTTTTTTTTCTTTTTATTTTACTTATATTATTAAGAATTAGTAATTCGTAATTAGTTTCAATCACTGAAGAGGATGCAACCCAATATATCGGCACGAATCATGCTTGGCGTCGGCGACTACGGCGCCACCAAAGAACAAGGTGGAGTCATTCGAACGATGGCACTGGGGTCGTGTATTGGTTTGATGATTCTTGATCGCGGAACTCGATGTGTCGGTATGGATCATATCGCCTTACCGGAATCCAGTGTTGCTCCTGACCGCGCAAAACAATTACCAGGCTATTTTGCCGATACCGGTATTCCCGCCCTCATCAATCTGATGAAACAAACCGCCGGTTCGCTTTCAAAACCATCAAACCTAATTATTAAAATGGCAGGCGGAGCCAATGTCGCCGATCCAAACAATACGTTCAATATTGGCAAACGTAATGTTTTAGCCGCTAAAAAAATTCTTTGGCAATTCGGTCTCGGTGCAATTGCCGAAGATGTCGGCGGTTCGCATAGCCGAACAGTTACCTTGTATCGCGATTCAGGACGCATTATCCTCTCTTGTCCCGGAAGACCAGACTGGGAATTGTGATTGAATTGGAAAGAAATGAACCGTAAAAATAGAATTAGTAAAGCAACTAACGTAATAAAAGAATAGTTGAAAATTGAGTTGGTTATCAAATTCACCATTGACGATGTTTTCTTTGAAAAAAATGTTAAGAGTAAGAATAATTGAGAATGATTGTATGTATGATTATTTCAAATTTCCTTATTATTACATTTTCCTTTTTTGTGGATATTCCAAATGATAAAGAACATTGTAATAGCGGATGATTCTGCATTGGCGAGGATGTTTATTCGTCGTTGCCTTGAAATTGCAGGACTTGGAGATGCGAATTTTTTCGAAGCCTCCGATGGAAGTGAAGCAATTGCCAAGATGAAAGAAATCAAGGCAGATATGCTTGTTACGGATTTAACCATGCCGAACATGAACGGTATTGAATTGATGCGCAAAATTGCCGCCAGCCCACGTCTTAGCGGAACACCCGTTCTTGTTGTCACCAGCGCCGGAAACGAAGAACAACGCCGAGAATTGATGGAACTTGGCGTAACACGAATCCTTTCCAAACCAATTAGTCCGCCTATTTTGATCGAAGCCATTCAGCAAGTTAATAACCTTTTGCACGGAATAACCGACAACGAATAAAATTTGCCGTATTATGTTATCTTTTGAATAATATCAACCTTATATTTGATCATTTATCCGAATTTGTTTGATACATGATCCAACAATTATTTATTATTTTCTTCTATGCTGCCGAAAAATTGTGGTCAATTATTGTACAACGCTGTTCGTGAAACATTTGAAACGATGGCATTTGCGGAGGTGATTCCGTGTTCCATTAAGGTTGGAAACGAAGAATTTGCGCAAGATGATGATTTTGCGATTGGTACTGATACGAGTAGTTTGGGTTTGGCGGAAGTGAACGGTTGGGGCGGAGAATCGTCTTCTTCGACGAACCTTGATAGTTGGGGAACGGTTGTTCCTGATACTTCGGGAAACGATCATTGGGGAACTGTTTCGCAGGAGGAAACCAATAACGTTTCGGAATCGTTGGTTGATAATACTTGGAACGAACCGGCTCCGCCTGATATTGATGACGAAGATAATGTCGGCTGGGGTAGCGGCATTATTCGCCCGAATGCGGTCGATCCGTGGGGCGAAGCCAATTCTCTGAGTAATCAAGCCGAAAAAAAGGCAATGAAACCCAAAGAAGCGGATTTCGATAATTTAGTTGCCGACCAGTCTGATTGGTGTTGGGCGTACATGAAAGTTAATTCACCGGACATTCATTCTGTTTGGCTGATTGTTTCCAAGAGTTTGGCAAACGCCTTAGCACAAAATATGTATGCCGGAGAAGAGTTTCAATTAGATAATCCTTTGATTCGTGATTTGATTGCGGAATTGACCAATGTTCTTGGTGGTCGGCTTATGTTGTTGCTTGAAGAGATGGGAGGGAAATTTACGTTGACGGTTCCTGAAATTGGTTTTGGGTTGCCGGATGTTCCTGAACAAGGTTACGAAACGGCAATTTGTAAAATTGTTATTGACAACGAACATCCTGTCATTGTTGCTCTTTGTTTTAATCAAAACGGAATCCTTTCACCGGAAAATGTTTCGTAACGGTAAGTTTGTGATTGTTATTTTTGTGTTTGATGGTTGATGCGATCATTGTTTTTGTAATTTACAAAACCATGATCACAAACTTCTAACTACAATTATTTCTTGTTTTGTTTTCAGACCCGTGTTTGTGGTCGTCAAGATGACGTGTTTACATTCCAACCGCTAGAATTGTTAATCGTTTTCGTTGCGTGTCTTGCGTTAATTTTTGGGCTTTCGTTTCTGATTTTACGACGGCGTGATGAAATAATACAGGACTTTCTGACACCGGAAGAACCGAATATTGAACAGGAATTTTTCAAACGGAAACCTGTTGAAGAACCGGTTGCGTCGGAAGAAGTTCCCGAAGAAGCAACCATTGTTGTCGAAGAACCGTTACCGGAGGACATTGGTTGGGGTATTACCGAACAATAATCGTTGGTCGTTGCCGACAACATGTTCGGTCAAACCGCACCGCAACTCTTGCCTGGTATCTGGTAAAATCATTTTGGGTTTGATATACTTTACTGTTAATATCTTATTCTTTGTCGGTACGTTCAGCGTATTGTTTTAGGCACGACAAACCTAAGGAGTATTCATTATGAATTTTACGGAAGACGATAACACACTTCGTTGTATTTTTTCCGGCAAGCTTGACACGTTGACTTGCTCCACTATTGAAGATATTTTAGATAAACGTATTGTCAATTTTCTGGAAAGTCGTGATTTTGCTTATCTTATTTTTGATCTTTCTGCGGTCAATTATATTTCTTCTGCATTTCTCCGACTTTGTCTTTGTTATTTCAAATCTGCCGGCAAGACATATTTCCGTATTGAAAATCCGACGCCGGATGTGATGAATGTGTTTCAAATTTCCGGATTTGCGGAAATCATGGCGATTGCCCCTTAACCCTTTTTCTGAACAGTTTTGTTTGTTGTTGCGCAACCGGAACAGTTTAACAACCCTAATTTTTTTAATCATGACTGATCCTGTTTTACGTTCTTATCCTTGTTGGGACTATCCGTCTTACCGTTCTGGTGAAACGGTGGCGCTTTTTATTCCTTGTTTTATTGATCAATTTTTTCCGAGTGTTGGTATTGCGACGGTTAAATTGCTTGAGGGGGAACAGATTCCGTTGGAATTTCCGTTGGAGCAAACGTGTTGTGGTCAGGCGGCGTTTAACAGCGGATATTGGGCGGAAGCCCAAAAAGTCATGGAACATTTTGTTCGAGTATTTCGTGCCTACCGTTGGATTGTCACACCGTCAACATCGTGTGCGGCGATGTGCCGTGTTTTCTTCGCCCAGCTCGATCCTCATTCCGAAGCGGCGGAACTTGGGAAACGTGTTTTTGAAATTAGTGAGTTTCTGGTCAATATTCTTGGCAAAACGGATTTTTCGTCGCGATGTAATAAAAAGGTTGCGTTACATATTGGTTGTCATGGGCGTCGTGAACTTGGGATTGTTGAACCTCCGCTTCGTTTATTGGAAAAAATTCGCGATTTGGAATACACGCCGATTCCTGATATGGAGGAATGTTGTGGTTTTGGTGGGACGTTCAGTGTTAAAATGGCAGGAACTTCGATTGCGATGGGCAAACGCAAAGCGGCAAATATTGTTGCGAGCGGCTGCGACTTAGTAACAACGCTTGATATGAGTTGCGTGATGCACTTTGGAGGCGTCATGCAACGTGATCCGACAATGAAAAACATCCCCATTGTTCACCTTGTCGAATTACTTGCAAACAACGACAACAATAACAACACAAAACTTTGAACAATAGAAAATTGTTCTGTAAGCGTTCACGGTAATTTTCGGTTTATTGAGACGGTATGATTGTCCAACGTATTATCGCTCCACGCTCAAAACTCGGTACAGTCCATGATTGGGATAACACAACACTTGCCGTGGACGAGCAATCGGAAATTTCACGGAATAATCACGGAATCAGGACAACACGCAACGCTTCGCCACTGATCATCAACTCAAATGCCCGCTCAATCCGGTGCAACGGCAAAAGATGAGACGCGATCTT
>JAIRTV010000065.1 GCA_031254675.1 Planctomycetaceae bacterium
AAAAACAAATCAAACACAACCGCATTATTCTAACTGAAATCAAACCATCGGACAAGACAGCTGTTGTGTTCGGACTAAAATCGGAAAACCAAATCAATCGTTGCAACCATGGGTGAAAATCCTCTGGCGAAAGATTGCCCACTTCTTTCATGTTCGGCGTAAATATTTGTATTATAAAGACTTACAAAAACATGTCAGCGGTTGCTCACTGCCGGGTTCATTCCTCAAAACGGCGTTGTTTGCCGGTGGCAGGAATTGATGGAAACTATTGATCATAAACAGGTTATGAATTATTTCAATAGAAAATCGTATCGAGAATCTTATTTTGAAGTGTTTGTTCATTTTGTTATACTCCACACTGTCACTGAACGGATACTTTTCGAGAACCATCAGATTGGTTATACTTCAGTTTTATGTTGTTCATATTAGAAAGGAGTCCTAAGATGTTACGTGCCACTTATACAGACGAAGATAAGAAAACTATTCACCGAATCGGAATGTGATTGAGTGGTTGTGGAAATTGGTAAAGAAAAAATTCTGTACAATATGTATTATGAAAACTTCGACGAATTCAAAAATGGTATCAACAACTGCCTCGACAAAGTTGAAACTGATTACAAAGAAGAAATCAAAAAACTAATGACTCCAAAATTTCAAAACTTTAAAAAAGAACAATTAGTGGCGTTGTAAAGTATAATCATAAATTTTTTCCTTGTTGCTGAACAAGCCAGAGAGAAATGGACGGAACAAAAGCAATCAGTAACAGAATTATAATAATGACAACAAAAAATGGAATAAGGCGTAAACAAATGGATTTAATGGGAACATCAGATGTACCGGAAATTACGAAAAGAAGTATTCCCAACGGCGGTGTTAACAGACCAACCATGATCGCAATCTGGAACACCACGCCAAAATGAACCGGATCAATACCAAAAGAAACAACGAGCGGTAACAAAAATGGTGTTAGAATAACCATGATACTTCCGCCTTCCATAAACATGCCGAGCAATAAAATAACACCAATGATCGAAAGCATCATCAATGCCGGATAATCTTCAAAAAACTGAAAAAACCGGACAAATGCCGTAACATCCATTTCACGGGAAAGAAGAAAACCGAAACAGGCGGCTCCGGCAATAATGAACAAAATTGACGCTGAACGTTTGGCGGCATTCAGAAAAATACCGGGCAGATCGTTGAATTTCAAACTCCGGTAAACAAACAACCCAACAATCAAACCGTAAACAACCGCCAACGCTCCCGCTTCTGTTGGTGTAACAACACCGCTGAAAATTCCACCAAGAACAATAATCGGCATAAAAAGACCAGGTAAGGCATGAACAAAACTGTTGCAAAATTCTTTGAACGAATAGGATTCTCCTTTCGGATGGTTTTCGGTTTTCGCAATTATCGCGCAGACAAGAATCATGCCAAGAGCAAGCAGGATGCCGGGAACAGTTCCCGCAAGAAACAACTTGCCTACCGAAACACCGGAAACCGAAGCATAAATAATGAAACCAACACTCGGCGGAATTACCGCTCCGGTAATTGATGATGCCGCATTGACCGCCGCCGCAAAATCTTTCGGATAACCTTTGCGAGTCATCATGGGAATCATTGTCGAACCAACAGCAGCCGCGTTCGCAATTGCTGCACCGGAAACCATTGCAACCAAAACATTCGCAATCACCACAACGTACGAAAGTCCGCCGCGAATCGGTCCTATCAAAGAAAGTGCAAACCGTGTTAGTTTATGAGTAATCCCCGACGCATTCATGATTTCACCGGCAAGAAGGAAAAACGGTAACGCAAGCATTACCAACGAATCCGCTCCTGCACTTATTTGTTGCACAATAACCACCGCTGATATATCACTCACGAAAACCACATAAAGCAACGACGCAATACAAATCGCATAACCAATCGGAATTCCGAGAAGCATCAATAGTAACATAATACCAATAAGTAATCCCATCGTCTTGTTTCCCCAATCGATTATTTTGTTTCGTTAATTCTTTTCAGAATATCTGTTGCCCAACGATCTTTGAAAAGTTGTGGAATTTTTTCTCTTGCCAGACAACGGAATGTTTCACGGTTCACGTCAATAAATTCGATACCAAATTCCTGTAATTTTTGTTCATATTCTCTTTCGGCGGCAAACAGTTCGGCATTATGCCAATCTGTTGTTGTTTTGACAGCATTGAGAATAATCATTTGTTCCCGATCCGTAAAACGGTTACGGAATGATTGGTCAATGCAAACCGCGAAAATTCCAAGAAGATGTTCTGTCCGCATAATGTATTTTTGTACTTCATGTAAATTGTTACCGTAAATCGTTGACAAAGGATTTTCCTGACCATCGACAACTCCAAATTTTAACGCCATTAAAAGATCAGTAACAGGAATCGGTGTAACATTAGCACCAAACGCCTGCCATGATTTCAGGTAAATTTCAAATTCGGGAACCCGAAGTTTAAAACCGTGAAGGTCTTCCGGTGAACGAATGATTTTTGAAGAAGCCGTCAGATAGCGCGGACCACGAAACCAAAGATCAAGTATCTCCGCTCCGGTTCGCTCGTTCATTATCTGACGCATTTCCGTACCAATTTTACTTTGCCATACTTTTTTGATATGATCATAATTCTGAAACAAAAAAGGAACATCGACCACCGCGTATTCCGGCGTGTACCAGCCGAAAATAGAACTTCCGGAAATCATCATGTCAATACTGTGCAAACGAAGCCCTTCAAAAATCTCACGCTCCTTGCCCAATTGACCGTTTGGATAAAGCCGTACAACAATCGAACCTCCGGATTTTTTTTTGACTTGTTCCGCAAAATGTTCTACCGCTTTATGTACCAATTCGCTTTGACCGTAAACATGCGCAACACGAAATAGTTTCGGTTTTTCCTGTATTTCCTGTACATTTTGCTGATGCGTCCGAAAACACAGTAACACACAAACCAATCCGGTAAGGAAAAAAATCAAAAATTTCAAAACGTAAAATAATTTATTGTACAAAATCATTGGTTTCGGGTATTGTTCGGTTGTTTAGCAACAAAAGCATCATACAGCGGAATAATTGATGTAATAGGAAGAGCAGAGTAAAAAAACCAGTTCAAGGGAAAACGCATACTGGACATCTGCGTTCCCTGAGTCTGAAAAACCCAAAATATTCCGGCAACAAAAATAAAAATATAAAAAAGAACCGTCATAAAATAACCCGCTGTTTCCACTCGTAACCGCAATACCGACGGCATTTTTTCAAGAAAATAATCGATACGAATATGAGCATTCTCACGGAATACGATTGCCGAACCAAGAAACGTAAACCACACAAACGCAAAACGAATTGCCTCATCACTCCAAGAAAGTGAATTATTCAGAACATAACGATAAAAAATCGACACGATCATAAGAATGAGAATGACGGCAAAAAGTAGGATAAGACTCCAATCGGATATTTTCAGAGAATCAATCGGTTTGTCCGATATTTCTGAAACAATATCAGGTTTTTGCGGAATG
>JAIRTV010000179.1 GCA_031254675.1 Planctomycetaceae bacterium
CCAGTCGTAATATTGCTTTCCGGTTTACAACCATAAAGAGCCGCCGTAGCCGCTATTGATCCGGTTCCCGCATATTTCAAAAAATTTCTGCGGTCCATTTCTTTTCTATTGTTATTTTCCATGTTCATATTCCTTTCAAATTAAATTGGTTTTTATTGATTTTAAATGGAATGATGTCTTAAATTGCCTTCGACATAAATTGCGCTGAACGGACGCGCCGGACAAAGATGTTCGCATGCCCCACAACCAATACAACGCTCTTTGTCAATTGCAGGAATTTTTAGCGAATCTTCTGGTGCATCTTTCGACGAATCTTTTGGTGTATTTTCTGACTTGTCGTTTAAACTTAAATCGCGTGGTACGAGTGTAATTGCATTTGTTGGGCAATGACGCTCGCAATTACTACATTGGAGATTATCTTTGTTGACGATGCAATGTTCTTTAATCCAGACTGCGTGACCGATTGATATTGCGGATTTATCGGCGGTAGTAATTGGTTTTATAGCGTCGGTTGGGCAAACGCTCGAACACTCAATACACTCAGGACGACAATAACCTCGCTCAAAAGACATTTCAGGTTGCATTAAAGTCGTCAATTTGTGCGAAGGACGCAAGACATTATTCTGACACGCGGAAATACAAAGTTGGCAAGCGGTACAATTTCTCTTCATATTTTGCGCACCCAACGCTCCGGGTGGAACAATCGATGTTTTTCTATCTGGGATTTTTTTATCTTTAATCTCCGCCAATCCGCCATCCGCATGCAACGGCAACTGTAATGGTTGAGCGTTAACATTTTTGGTTATCGCTAAAGTCCCTAACGTTCCGACAAAAGTTAATAAATTGCGGCGGGACAATTGCTCGCTATTGTTGTTTAGCGTAGTTGGTTTGTTGTCGGCTTTAACGGGAGCAACATTTCTTTCTGTTCCAATGTTAGCCATAACGTAATTAATCGCGCCGAATTTACATTGCCCAATACAATTGAAACAGGCAACACAACGACTATGATCAATATTCATTTCTTTGGCGTTAATACAAGATGCTTTGCAATGATTTTCGCAAGCGTTACATTTTTTGCATTTATTTTTATCGAAAGTCAATCTGAATAGAGAAAATTTTGCGATGAATCCGAGTATTGTTCCGACGGGGCAAATGGAATTGCAATAAGTTCGTCCGTTTTTCCAAGCGAGTATTCCAATAACGACGAGTGAGATGGCGGCAATGTTGAATGTTATTAAACTTTTCATCCACACTTCGACGGAATAAAAAGCGTAACTGTCAATTCTTTCGGCGAACCATGCCAACAGATTATTTGTCGAGCGATACATTGGGTTTAAGAAGTTACCGGCGATGCGTCCGTATCCGGCGTAGGGATCGAGCAAAGCAACGACAACACCAAGCCCTGCCAAAATCGATACAATAAATAACAAGAGAACGCCATAACGGAGATAGAACGTCAAAGTCATTTTTTTGTATTTGAAACGATTTTTTCCTTTCTTTTTGCTGGCGATGTGAGAGATTCCGTCTTGCATGATTCCCAGCGGGCATATTACGGAACAATAAACTCGCCCAAAAAGAAAAGTAATCATCACCAACACGCCAATGACGACAAAATTTGTTGCGAGAATGGCAGGGATGAGTTGTATTTCTGCGAGCCAACCGAACCATTGGTGCAGAGTTCCTGAAAAATCAAGGAACAACAACGTAACAAAAACAAAAATAACGACCGCAGTCAAACGTCTAATTTTGGACAACATATTATTTTACTAAGTGGTTTTGAAGGATAATTGGTCAGTGGCATTTTTTGCCGTCAGACAAAACATCAACACAACTTTTTGAAAAGAGATTAGAGAATAGAATAGATTTTTCCAACACGTCATCGTTGACTTTAGTTTACGCAACAATCGTTTAGAGCATGTCAAACGATATGAATACACGCTCATAGTTTGAGATTGTTCCATGTATCTTTTTCTCTTATTGATATTTGATACACTATAAAAAGTCGTGATCAATTATCTTTCCGATGTTGAAAACATCATTAGAGCAAAAAACGGTTTGCTGGCAAGTAGTCCCCCAGCCAAATAGAAAAAAAATTTTTTTTGATTGTTTTGGATTGGGGAACAACCAATTGATACCGAAATAATCGGAAGCTAGGACACTTCTGCCTTGCCAATGTTCTTACAAAAAAAATGAATGACGTATTGACGGGGAATCGTTAATAGAGAAAATGGGAAATATTCGGTGCTAAAGAATTTCTATACCAAAAATTACTCAAAAAATACCAAACAAACTTCAAAAAAATCAATGAATAAAAAAATGTTTTTAGAAATTCCTAGTAGTCATTGAAAATCCTCACTTAACTTTGAATTGCAACCATGTCCCAAATTACCCGAATCAGTATTTCCATTGAGGAAGAGCTTCTCAAAAAATTCGATTCCTTTGTCGAAGAACACGGATTTCCAACACGGTCGGAAGCGATTAAAAATGTTATCCGTGAAACGTTGATCGCTGAGGAATGGACGAAAGGTACCCATGTTGCCGGAACTATTTCGTTGGTGTACGATCATCACAAACCCGGTATCGTACGGAAATTATTGAAAACGCAACACAATTTTTGTTCGGAAATTCAATGCTCCCAACATGTTCATCTTGATCATGATAATTGTATGGAAATTATTGTTTTGCGTGGAACAAAAGAACGAATTCGTGAAATCCTCAAACAATTACATCAAATCAAAGGTTTAAAACATGTTGTGCTGACAATGACGACAACCGGTCAACATCTCCATTAGGATTTGAGTTTGTCGTTTAGTCTCATGCGATTGACAACGTATTCTCTACGATTTACATATCCAATTTCATACCATTCCCCCCCATATTATACACGATGAACATTGCAGTGCTTGGTGCTGGAATTAGTGGTCTTTCGGCGGCGTATCGGCTGAGACAACTCATGCCCAATGCAACAATTCGCGTCTTTGACCGCCGTAACAGGTATGGTGGTGTTCTTGAAACATTGAATCGTAACGGATTTCAAATCGAACAAAGTGCGGATAATTTTATTACGACAATTCCGTGGGGCGTGAAACTTTGCAAAGAACTTGGACTTGGCGAACAACTTGTTCAAACCAATCCGTTGGTACGTCGCACTTATGTTGTTCGGAGTGGTCGATTGTACCTTTTGCCGGATGGTTTTCTCATGATGGCTCCGACAAAACTGTTGCCAATGGCTGTAACACCAATTCTGTCGCCGTTTGGCAAACTTCGTGCCGGATTGGAACTTTTTATTCCTGCACGAAAAGATAATCTCGACGAAAGTATGGCTCATTTTGTACGTCGTCGTTTGGGTCGTGAAGTTTTTGAACGATTAGTCGAACCGCTTGTTAGTGGAGTTTATGCGGCGGATATGGAAAAATTGAGTGTTTTAGCCACATTGCCGCGATTTCGGGAAATGGAACGCGATCATGGTTCGTTGATTCGGGCGATGCAAAAACAACTTGCTGCCAATCGTGCCGCTCATCTTGCCGAACAAAGCGGAGCACGTTACAGTATGTTTGTTACGTTACGAAATGGTCTTAGTTCACTTTGCGATGCTCTTGCCAAAACATTGCAACCCGAAACACTGCAAATCGGTCGGGAAGTTACGAAAATTCAAAAAACAGCGGAAGGACAATGGCTTCTCGAAACAAAAATATCAGATTCCCGAACGGCAACTTCACAAACAGCTGTTTCACAAAAAACATCTATAATATCAAATGTTGCCTCTCCCCCTGTTAAATCAACATTTGTTGAAACGGAAAATTTTGATGCGATTATTTTTGCAACTCCTATTCACGAATCGTCACGGCTTTTACGAGATTCGATGCCGGAACTTGCGGGAAAACTGGCTAAAATAGAACACGAAGGAACTGCCGTCGCAACGTTTGCGTTTAACTTGGATCAGATCAAACAGACCTTTCGTGGTATGGGGTTTGTTGTTCCCAAAGCCGAACAAAGTCCGATTTTAGCCGGTAGTTTCAGCAGTTTGAAATACGAACATCGTGCGCCGGACGGAAAATTTTTGATTCGAATATTTGCTGGTGGCAGTCGATCACCGGAATTAGCGGAGTTGCCGGCAGACAGGTTGATTCCGTTGTTGTGGGCGGAAATGCGAAAGATTCTCAAAATAAACGGTGAACCGCTTTTTACGGTGATTGCTCATTGGTCTCGGACGATGCCTCAATATCATGTTGGGCATCGGGAATTGGTGCAAGACATTGAAACGTTGGCAAATTCAGAGCCAACACTTGCGCTCGCTGGCAACGCTTTTCACGGCGTCGGGATTCCCAATTGCATTCAAAGTGGTTTTCTTGCAGCGGAAAAATTGAGTGCGTCGTTGGTGAAATAAATTTGCACAATAATTGTCAATAGGCATTTTAACATGTCTAATTGTTGTATCATTTTCTGTGTTTTATTTTGTTTTCAGCCTAAGGTCACATAGAATACTTGAAAGTATTCTATCTATAGACATTATTGTTGCTTTTGAATCAAAACTTCTTAATTCCATAATAGTGGAACCTCGATATCGTACTGCATCATACCATGATTTCACCTACTCTATTATTGTTTTGTAAATCTTTATAACAAAAATATTTACACCGAATCTGAAACAGATAGGCAACCTTTTGGCGAAAGGTTGTGTCGCCGAAAACCAACTTTGTTACCTAAGAGAAATGACAATCAACATATTTATGCTTCGACGGAACGGACGTAATCCAGAACGTAAAGAACATTATCGACTAAGGCTTCGTAAGGCAACGCTCCAGTTCCAAGACAGACATTGTTTCGTGTTCGGCATAACGCAATCACACGATCCGCTTCTCGGCGGATTTCTTCGTGAGTTCCGCTTGAGATAATCCGCAAATCACAGTTAATCCGAATCTGAACATCCAACCGATCTTTAACTTTATCAAGGAATGCCGGTTGATTGGTTTCGAAAGGACAAACAAGGTACGAAGTTCCTGTTTCGAGCATCGCCTCAACAATAGGCGTGGTGTTTCCGCCAATCACACACGGGATCGGACGACCAATAATTGTTGCCATTCCGTTGAGGATTTTTTTTAGCGCAGGCAATTCGATTTGGCGAAACAGTTTCGGCGACAACATCGGAGGACACGCCGCCGATTCAAAAAACGTAATATCCACTCCTGCATCTTTCACTCCTTGTGCGAATGCGAGTTGCCCATCAACTAAATGTAACAACGCTTCACGGACATGATCGGGATGATCAGCAACTTCCAACATGACCCGATCAAAACCCAGAAGATTACACGCAATCGAAAACGGTCCACTAATCGGTACACGAACAACCGCTTCAGGAAATGTTTCCATTAAACGTTTGGCAACTTGAATTTGTACAGGAATGCGTCCATCTTTCTGGGCATTTAACGGCGGAAGTTTCAATATTTCATCAATACAATGAAAAGGGTGATGCCGGACAGCCGGAATAGCGTTACCGATTGGTTGTTCGATTTCCGCACCATACGCTTCCGCTTCGAGATTGTAAATATCGATACCGGGCATAATCGGCGTGTGCCGATAAGTTCGGTAAGCGGCGGCATGAGCTTGATAAATCAGTTCGCCGTCACGTGACGCTTCCCAAGGAGAAACATGAATCAACTGTGCCGCATGTTCGTAAACTGAAGGAGATATTTCCATAACTTAAATCCATAATTAATGTAAAATTTTTTATTTGAAACTTCTTTTTCGGTATTCAACCTTCGAAGTTCCAATTCTGATTTTGAAGTTACGGATCATTTTAACAAAGTTATCAAGAAAATGAAACACCTTGCGAATAATTTCCAGCAATATCTCCCATAAAAAAATTACCGTGAGATATTATTCAATCATAACAACGATTGATTTTATTACATTATTTTTTGTTTAGGCGATATGTTTTTCCGCTTTCTAATTTTGTTTCGTTACTGAAAGGTTTCCAACCGTCTTCGGTTTGAATTTTGAGTGTTGTGTGTTGCCAATCCGGTAAATTCAAACGAAAATGGTGTTTTTGACTTTCTAATTGTGTCAACGGCTTTTCCAGTGATCCACGTAAGGTGTCCCATTGTAACCGTTTAACATCAGGATTTAATCGGATTTCAGCGGTGTTGTCTTGAATTTGTACATCAATGATTCCGGTTCCCTCGTAATCGAAATACGGTGTGGAGCCAACCGCAATTATTCGTTCCGGTTGCGTTGGAAAGTTTAATTGCAACGGTTTCCAATCGGTTGGTTTTGCTTGCATGAAAAGAAGTTCCTTGCAAAGCAATGCCGCGTTTTTCGAATAACTCACAGCAGCTGGTGGAAAAATCCATTCATCGGGATTGACCGGTTGTAACTGTGTTCCACGCGGAAGTGTACGGAAAATTTCTCCGCCAATTAAAAAACTGACAAAACGTTCCGGCGTATGAATTGCGTTCAAATAATGAGTTGACCATGCCTGATTATGTGCAACGTTAAATTGACTATCGTACTGAAATTGACACGCTACTTGAACTCCCTTGTTGCGAAAATATCGTGCCATTGCCGGATAAAGATCAATTTGACGCAGTGTGTCGCTGGCATCAAATTCATAAACGAGCCGTGCTTTGTCGGCAAGCACGGAAGACCAACCGGCATCGGCTGTTTTCGGAAGCAGATTATAAGCGTCAGCTTGTGGTTTTTGTTGCAGACCGCCTGGATAAAGGCTCATGGTGATTGCTTCGCAAGGGCTGTCCGCAATCGCCTGATGACTCACCGTATGCGATAACCACCACGCCGAATACGCAATCGGTTGTTTCCCGCCTGTTTCACGAATTGCTTGACACATTGTTTCAATATATCGTCGAATTTGTGTGTATTGAAAAAAGTCCCACGTTTCTGTTGATTCCCATTTCGCTTCTGGAAGAGTTTCATTCCATTCTTTGCGAATTATGTTCCGATAAAAAACATTCGGATCGGCATCCGTATTTTCATCTTCTTTTTTCTTCACCCAAACCTGACCATGTGAACGTGATTTCAGATCCGTTAATTCCCCCAAACTCCAATACAACGGCTCATTGATAATCTCAAACAAATTCAAACAGGGTTCGTCAACAAGACGATGTTTTGTGTACGGATTTCTATGCTCAAGAAATTGTTTCAGATAATTTTTCTGAAACGCCCATGTCTTTGAACAATAAACCATTGCCTGAATCGGCGTTTGTTGGGAAAAACTGTTGGGAGCAGGATCGAAAGACCCCCACCAAGCAATCGGTGTTAGCCAAAGATAAATGCCATGTTCATTACATTTTGAAACAAGATAATCGAGCATATCAAGATGTTCATTGTGAACGAGATTTCCTTCGGCATCGCTTATTTCCGTGTCGAAAACATGAATCCGTATGACGTTAATTCGATTGGGACTTTCCGAATTTTTGTCACGAACAAGATCATTGAAATCAACATCTATTACTTTTTTAATATCGAGTTTTTGTTCTTTAAGAAGCTTAAATTCATAAACGCTTTGCGGATAATAATTAACACCCCAGAGGGTGACTTCGCCGCCGTCAAGATATTCCAGAACACCGTTTCGAACCTGCATCGGGCGAAGCGGTAACGGTTTTCCCTGCGAACGCGGTATTTGGCGGTTGGCTTCTTTTTGAATCTCGGATTTTGGAAACAGTTTTGTTTTTTTGAACGATTTTTTCTGACCGAACCAAATAGGATCGGATGAAATGCCGCCACCGGCGTTGGTGTTTTCTGTAGCAATTACAATTTCATTGACTTCCCCGAAACGAATCAGTTCTTTCGGCACAAAATATTCCCGTAACGTGTCCCAACCATTTGTCCGACCAATTTCTTGACCATTGAAAAATGAAATATCATTATCGTCGATAGCGGAAATTGTCAAAAACATTGGTACGGATTCCCATAATTTCGGCACAAAAATTTCTGTTCGAAGCCACGTAACACCAATTTCTTCCCACATTTGCGGCAACGGTTTCGCTTTCCATGCAACATCATTTTTATCGGGAATCGTACGGAGTTTGGCAAGACGGGAATTTGTTCCATCGTAAATAGTTTTCCAAGATTGTGTTGCCAAATCAAGTCCATGAACCATTAGTTCGTGCGATATTTTCGATTCCGGTTGATTCGGCAAGGAAATATCAATTGTTGCCGTACTGTTTATTGCCGGAGAACCGGAAATTGTTACGTAAAACAATGTAAAATGATTCGGCGAAAGATCGGCTTGCTTGGGGTGAACGGAAACAAGATTGAGCGATTCTGAAACATGAATTACCGGTGTAGCCGCTTTTGATTCTGTTGCGGGACGAACCATCACGAGAACTTGCCAATTCTGTACCGTTTCCGTTGATTCTGAAACCAAACGACTGGAAACAAATATTCCTTCCTTCGCTGTGATGGGGGAAGTGAAGAAAAACAAAAATATGATACAAAAAATTGAAATTATTCGTGTCATAAACAAAACTCCTTTTTCAAAAAAATTGATTTAACAAACATTCGATATACGTAATTATTCTGTGGAATTTTCGCAAGGATGCGAATTTTATTTTGGGCAAACATCCATATTACCTAAATTTCCCAACAAAACAACATTAGTAGCAAGAAATCTAAAAAAAATCATGATTTAATTGATATATCTCGTCACACTTTACGGTTCGTTTTTATTTTTATAACGAAACATAAGATCAACAAATACGTAACAATCGTTTTGTATTTTCGTGTTGATTATTTTCAACG
>JAIRTV010000221.1 GCA_031254675.1 Planctomycetaceae bacterium
CTGATGAACATAATCGGATACTGTCTGGTACATTGTGGTTCGATAGTGAACATTTTTGGGTATTGAAACAATATAAAATTGAATTGCAATCAGATACACTTGGTTCCGCTTTTCGAAAATTTCAATATTGTTTTCTCGAAAACGTTCCATTTCCAGAAAAAGTCATTCTCGATTATAAATTTGAAGGAGATCTTCCAATTCGATATATTACAACATATAATTCTACGTCTAATAAATGTGATCCTGTCATTTTTCGATTAAGCCACTATGGTTTTTCCGAGCCAGGCGATCCGGTGCGGAGGGGTAATGTTGCTCGCATTATTCTGATGATTGCGGGTGCTTTGTTAATTATTACCGGTATCTATTTTTATTATCGCGCATCCAAAATACAATAATAACATGACAATAAAAAAGATTGATTTTACATTTTTAATAATCGGTGTGACCTTATTTCTGTGCGGAATATTTTCCAATACGATAATTCCTCAACAGGAATTAATCGGATTCGTTGAAAAACAGGAAGTAACTGAAATTAATCAGGATTCTTTTGAATTTAATTGTATCGTAAAAATAAAAAATAACCATGCATTGCCAATTCAGATATGTGGTGGACAACTCAATTGGTGTAATCAAACCGGTTGTTACAGAATAACATCTCCATTTCCAATTGTTCTTCAACCAAAGCAGGAAATACCTGTTACAATCGTAATTACTCCGCGAGGAAACAGTATCTCCGAAACAGAAATAACTTTGTATGCAGACGGAAAAGGATTGAAAGGTTTGACTCCGATTATTATTAAACTTCCCGCAATGTTTCGCTAATAATCAACCGACCCGATGTTAAGAAAATATCAATGGTCATTAGTAAAAACAAAACAGAACTCGCATTATTTATTACTCTAACAAAACCAATTTTATTATGGAAACTCGTACATTTAAGAAAAGTAATGAACAAATATCTCTATTGGGTTTTGGTTGTATGCGGTTGCCGGTCAATCCCGACACCAATGAGATTGACAAAGAAAAAGCGCAGACAATGGTTGATTATGCGATAGAGCATGGCATCAACTATTTTGACACCGCTTATATGTATCACGACGGACAATCCGAACCTTTTCTTGGTGAAGCGTTGGCGAGACATTCTCGCAACAGTTTTAATTTGGCGTCGAAAATGCCGGTGGTGTTCGTCAAATCAGAAGCAGATGTAGAACGTCTATTCGAAGAACAATTGCGTAAATGCCGAGTCGATTATTTTGATTTTTACCTCGCTCATAACATTAACGAAAAACATTTGCACATAATGGAAACTTGCAATGTTTACGAAACGCTAAAAAAGAAACAGAACGAAGGAAAAATTCGTCATCTTGGATTTTCGTTTCATGACCGTCCCGAAATTTTGACGGAAACCATCAATAAATACGATTGGGAATTTGCCCAAATTCAGCTCAATTATATGGATTGGGAATTGCAAGATGCCGAACAACAATACCAAATATTAAAAAATAACAATATTCCCGTTGTTGTGATGGAACCGGTTCGTGGTGGGGCGTTGGCGCGACTGTGCGACGAATCAATTAAAATATTCAAAGAAGCAAACCCCAAAACAAGTCCGGCTTCATGGGCGATTCGTTATGCCGCTTCGCTTTCCGGTGTGTTGACTGTTTTAAGCGGAATGTCTGATTTATCACAAATGCAAGACAATATCGTTACAATAGAACATTTCAAACCGCTTGATAAAACAGAATATGCTGTTATTGACAAAGCGTTGGCGGCTTACCGCAAATCGGCGGCGATTTCGTGTACGGCGTGCCGTTATTGTATGGATTGCCCGCAAGGAGTCGATATTCCGAAAGTTTTTGCCGTTTATAATAATTATTTTGCCGGAATAGCCAACAAACGTATGTTCAATGATTTTGTGTTTGATATGGAATATTCGTTGCTCGGTAACGAAAAGCAAGCGTCGCACTGCATCGCCTGCAATCAATGTTCTGGGCAATGTCCGCAAAAAATTGATATTCCGCATTGGATGGAAACGATTGATAATGTCATAAAAAGTGTTGCGACAAAACAATAACGATCAACTAATTTTGATTTAAATTTTATAAGATGTTGTTGAATCCTCGAATGTTTTGTCGTAAACATTTTTTCTTTGCGAACTTCCACAATCGTTCGATCAAGTTCAGATTCGGGAAATAACTCGGTAGAAACTTCAACTTATTTCTTGGGCGGAAGCCCAGCGGACAGCTTCAACAGCGGTTTTGCCGTAAAAATCGCAATTTGCTTTTTCCGACAAAAGAGCTGTTGCGGCAGCTCCACCAACACATAATTTAATCTGTTCACGAAGTCCCGCTGCTTCAATCGCTTGAACCGTATTGATTACCGATTGGTAACACGTTGTCAGGAGCAAACTCAAACCGACGAATTCAGGTTGATGTTCCTGAATTGATGCGACAAATCGTTCCGGTTTGACGTCAACTCCAAGATCAACCACTCGAAAACCGTGACTACGAAAAAGCATTGCTGTTATATCTTTGCCGATGTCGTGAATGTCATTTTGAACCGTGCCAATCACAAGTGTTTTCTGTTTTTCCGATGTTTGCCGCCCCATTTCGAGATACGGTTGGAGCATTTCCATCCCTTTTTTCATAATCATACCGGAAAACATTAAATCAGGAATAAACGCTTCGCCTTGGTCAAAACGTTCTCCGAGTTGGGTCATTCCGGCGTTACACTCCGCAACAATCTCCGTAGCAAGAACCCCCGAATTTAAGCGTTCCTGAATCAATTGCAACGTAAGCGAATCATCACACGACGAAAGAGCATCCGATAAATCCGACATTGTTGTTGTCTCCCAAATAAAGTCCAAAAACAAAAAAACAAACGATAACGAGAAATGGAACATCGTTGCAAAATCGTAATTTTATTCATTTTTTACGTTCGGCGAGATGTTTTACCATACTGTAAAAGGTTTCTAGTGCGATATGATTGGCACTATTACTATTTCGGAAAAAATCGAGCGAATGTTCTGCGAGTTTGAGAGTTCTTTCGGCTTCGTGTTTGGTTCCGTCCACGCCAAGAAATCGTGGATAAGACCATTTATTGCTTTCTGTATCTTTGCGAAGCCGTTTACCAACAGTTTGTTCGTCACCGAGAACATCCAGCAAATCGTCCGTAATCTGAAACGCCAAACCAAAATAAATTCCAAATTCGTCAAGAGCAATTTGTTGTTGTTCTGAGGCTCCGGCAACAAGACCACCCAACCGAAGCGATGTTCGAATCAACGCTCCCGTTTTACGACGATGAATATGTTCGACAATCTGAATGTTGTCGGGTTTGTGGGAATTGGTACGGTAAATGTCGTCCATTTGACCGCCAACCAATTGGCACGGACCCGCCGCAACCGCCAATTCCCGACAACATCGCCCTACAAGTTCCAACGGCGTCAAATGACCAAGCATTTCGAACGCCAACGTCAACAACGCATCACCCGCCAGAATTGCCGTTGATTCATCGAATTTTTTATGGCATGTCGGCAAACCGCGACGCAAATCATCGTTATCCATTGCCGGTAAATCGTCATGAATTAGCGAATACGCATGAATCATCTCGACAGCACATGCTGCTGGAATTGCGAGTTGTCGATCACCGCCACAGAGTTCGCACGCCGTGAGCACCAAAATGGGACGAAGCCGTTTACCTGGAGCAAGAAGACTGTAACGAATTGCCTCACGAAGCCGAACCGGACAATCCTCACCAAATTGTGTCGCCGCATCAAGTGCCGCGTCAATAACACGATATAATTCGTCTCGATATTGAGACACATTGCGATTAATTATCTCAGTCATCTTCTTGTTGCGTGAAGATTGCGGTTGAACGGCAATGTTGCCATGATAACACCAAAAATCAAAAATACAAAAATTGCGGAATCATTACATAATTCAATATTCAATTATTTTATCTTTTTCTACGATCAAACGACATTGTAAATCGGATTGGCAATATGAATGATTATTTTGATTGTTGGTTGATGAAGAGTTGCTTAGAATGGGAGTGATGAGGTGATTGATAATTGTTTTAATATCTTAATTTTATCAAAATCTCAAAAACCAGACAATAGACCGAATGGCACTGTAATAAAAAAACCTGTGCATCAGTACGTACCTGAATTGCCG
>JAIRTV010000242.1 GCA_031254675.1 Planctomycetaceae bacterium
CCCCCCCCCCCCCCCCCCGCCCACCGGGAGGGGAGAATTGAGAACGGATAGTGGAGAATGGTCGATTTTTCGGCGTTTCTCCAAAAAATTCTCAACTCTTTCACGCTCTTTGCGGTTCGGCTTTACGTTGGTCGAACTTCTTGTGGTGATTGCGATTATCGGCGTGTTAATCGCACTTCTGTTGCCTGCCGTTCAAGCCGCGAGGGAGGCGGCAAGACGAATGCAGTGTTCCAATAATATGAAACAAATTGGGATTGCACTACACAACTATCATGACTCGTTTGATAATCTACCGGTCGGAGCTATGGGGTACGATAAAACATGGTTTAGTCTCCCCGAATGGATTCACCTATCCCATTTTGTTTTACCTTACGTAGAACAAACAGCAATGTACGAACAAATATGTGAGCTTCAAAAAACCACAACGAGTTCTAATCGCCCTTACCAAACAAACATGGAAACACGTTATGAAGCGATAAATCATAAATTTGTTTCAGGATATCTTTGTCCGAGTGATGGACAAGGCGGTGCTGTGGCGCAAGGAAATTTCCCCGGTTATAGTACCAATGCCGCATGGCTCTATAAAACGAATTATTTACCATTTTTTTCGGGATATGCGGATGATTCCACTGCGTCAGATAATGTAACAACTTGGGTTAGTCAATGGGGAGTCTATCTTGCTGCATTCGGTATTGGGCGCGGAGCCAATTTTGCTGATATTCTCGACGGTTTAAGTAATACCGTTCTTATTGGTGAATATTTAACTGGTCCCAAACAAGGAAGTCTTATTGGTTTTCCATATTCAAATCGTGCAGGGTTACAATATATTCGTCCACAAAGTTCGCCCAATAGCTCGGTTCGTGATAATCTTTTATCTTATGAAACTGTTTGTGATCCATCTGTCACAGAATCGTTTCCTTGTACGCCACTTACTGATACAAGTGTTAATGCAGAAAAAATTCATGCCTCGACACGAAGTAGGCATCCCGGCGGCGTCAATGTTTTAGTTGGCGATGCCAGTGTAAAGTTTCTCAGTAATACAATGCCGGTGAATGAACTCCGATCAATGGTTTTTATTCAAAACGATAATTTTATGGATTTTTTGAACATCACTTACTAACTCGCTAACATATCAGGAGAACTCAATAATGTTAAATTATTTGAAAGTGATATTTGTTTGCTTTTTGTTTTGTTGTCTGGGTTGTACCCACGATGATTTGAATCGGGCATCTGTCAGTGGTATCGTAACGTTAAACGGCAAACCACTCGAAAAAGGAACTATCGCCTGGTTACCGCTCCACAACGAAGGACCGACGATTGGATGTGATATTAGAAACGGAAAGTATTCGATTCCTAAAAAATCGGGACCAGCCGTTGGAGAATATCTCGTTGCCATCAAAGGTGAACCGGTTCCAACTGGAAAAAAAGTTCCATCTGGAATGAATTCGTCTGTTATGGTCGATGAATTGGTGGATCCAGTACCGGAAAAATACCGTTCCGGTAATATGTCGGAAAAACACCCGGAATCAACTCTCAAAGTAACTATTTCCTCTGGAAAGAATGTTCACGATTTTACGTTAAATTCTGATCCGTAACTTTTTTTTTCACATACCATTATAGGAGATATATTCATGTTAAAAAACACAATCAAATTTAGTATTTTTTTCACAGCGGTTTTTCTTATTCCGCTTTTCGGTTCGGCTGATGCGACTGATGTTGTTACGCAGGGCAAAAAAGTTTGGTTCATTACAGGAACTTCAAGCGGTTTTGGACTTGAAACCACGAAGGCTCTTTTAGAACGCGGCGATTCCGTAGCAGCAACTGCGTTGGAACCCGATGTTCATAAAGGATTACAAGAAAAATATGGTAACAAAATTATTCCGCTCCGTCTTGATGTTACCAAACGTGATGAAGTTAAGCAGGCTGTCGAAGATGCCGTAAACTATTTCGGTCGTCTTGATGTGGTGGTCAACAATGCCGGTTGTGGATATTGGGGAGCTATCGAAGAACTAACCGAAGAAGATTTGCAAAAACAATTTGATGTGAATGTTTTTGGTTCTTTTCGAGTAATTCAAGCAGTGTTACCGATAATGCGTCAGCAGAAATCCGGACATATTATTCAGATTTCATCGCGGGCAGGACTTAAATCTCACGGTATGGTTGGAGCTTACTGTGCCTCAAAATGGGCAGTCGAAGCAATCAACGATGCACTGTCACAAGAAGTAACAAAATTTGGAATCAAGGTTTCTATTGTCGAACCGGGATCCTTTTACACAGAATTTTACCGATCCATTCAATATGCTACCAACGTTTCAGAAATCTATGCCCCAATTAAAAAACAAGGGCAATCAGAGATACCAACGAAATCTGGAAAACCATATCTTTTGGGTATTCGAAGTGATGACGGTTCCAGTTATCCGAGACCGGAAAATGTCGTCAAAGCGATTTTAAAAGTTGCCGATACCGAAAAACCGCCACTTCGAATTCTTGTCGGTGATGATTCGATGAAAATGATACCCGAAGAATATGAGAAACGATTAAAAGAGATGAAAGAAGTGGATGCTTGGCTAAAACAGTAATTTATCATTTTTACTATAATTATTCAGTAGAATTTTATTTTTCAGTGTTTGCGGATAAAGAAGATCGTTTTTCCTTCGCCCCAACGGGGCAATGAGTCACAACCCGTCGCAACGCGGTAGGAAACAACTCAACCAAACATCGTCCTGTAAGGGCAATAATTGTGCAACAATTTTTCTTGCCGCGTTGCGGTAAATTGTTATGCAATACTCTTTCAGGACGAGGAGGAAAATTACAAAGCGCAAAAAATAAAAATTCTACTGAAAGATTACTTTTCCCTAATTTTACAAATTTTTTATTAAGGAGTCCGTTATGACAATATCGTACAAAATTAAAAAAGTTACATTTTTGATTCTGCCATTGTTATTCTTGTTGTTTATTTTACAAGATAATCTGGCAGCACAGGAACACACGATGGGACACAAGGTAGGACCAGAACCAACTCCTTCTCCCGAAGCAACAGCACAAGATATTAAAGATCGTCATTCCGTACCGTATCCGGTATGGCGTTTACATAAAGACTGGATATATCAGGATTACGGTTTAGATACCGCCAAGTGTTTCGGTAGCGAGACATCAAATGATATTGAAGTCAATATCGTCCGTAAAGTTATTTCCGAATTGAAAAACCGAAACTATCCTGTTGAATTGTACGAAAAAACACTTAAATCGTTTTTAGAAACAAAAAAACCAGGAATTGATTCACAATGGAAAGAGCTTTATTTTCAACTTTGCAATCAACGGCGTCAAGCACGGCTTGCTGTTTTTAATCAGTTTCCGCGTCAATATCTTTATGCCAAACATCATGTTTTCGCCGATTCACAACCACAAGTTACCGTTACGACACATCAAATCGATGATGATTTTCAGGAACGCGGTTGTGATTATAAATTAGGTTCGGAACTTTGCATTATGACCATTGGCGAAAACGGCAAGATTTCAACGGAAATTTTGTACGAATGTCCAACCGGCATTTTACGTGATCCGAGTGTTTCCTACGACGGAACAAGGGTTGTATTTTCGATGCGAAAAAATGATATTGATGATGATTTTCATCTTTATGTACTCAATTTGTCGGATCGAAAAGTTCGTCAAATTACATGGGGAGCGGGAACGGTCGATATGGAACCGTGTTATCTTCCTTCCGGTGATATTATTTTCGTTTCAACTCGTTGTGACCAATCTATTCCGTGTTGGTATAACAGAGTTACGAATTTATACACTTGTGATGGTGAAGGACGTTATATTCGTCGATTATCTTATGATCAGGCAAATGTTATCTTTCCACAAGTTCTTTCCGATGGACGTATTACCTTCACACGTTGGGAATATCTTGATCGAATTAACCTTGCACTTCAACCGGCGTTTGTCATGAATCATGACGGTACGAATCAAACGGAATTTTATGGTAATAATTCTTTGTTACCAGCATCGTTGATTCATATTCGCGGTATTCCCAATTCTTCCAAAGCGGTTGCCATTATGACAGGGCATCATTGTGCCCAACATGGTAAAGCGGTTATCATTGACCGTAGTCAAGGAATACAGGAAAATCAAGGACTCAAATATATTTGTCCGGAAAAGAAAATCGTTTTTCCGCCTGGTGATATATTTAATTTTACTTCGGGTGGTTTGGATTACTTCGGTTACTACGGTGATCAGTATCAATATCCGTTAGCACTTGATGAACAAAATTTCCTGATTTCTTACATTCCAGAAAGTACGATCAAACCAGCACTGTATCCGTTACGCGGTCCCTATCCGAATAAATTCGGAATTTATTGGATGGGAATCAACGGAGAACGGGAACTCCTGATTTACGATCCGACCATTTCCAGCGGGCAACATTCGCCACTTGGTGTTCGTGAAACTCCGACAATGAAACCATCACAAATAGATATGAACCAAAACGACGGAACATTTTATGTACAAGATATCTATGCCGGACCAGGATTGAAAGGAGTTGAACGTGGAACGGTTAAAAAACTGCGTATTGTCGGAATTGAAGCACGTGCATCGGGAACAACTGCGATCGTGACTCATCCAATCGGTGATCGGTCAACTACTGGTATTGCAATAAATAATGGCAGTAGCGATGTCAAACATATTTTAGGAACAGTTGATGTTGAAGACGATGGTAGTGTTTATTTTACTGTTCCGGCTCGCACATCGGTCTTCTTTCAATTACTGGACGATAAAGGACAGATGGTTCAAACGATGCGGAGTTGGGCAGTGTTACAACCCGGTGAAACAATGTCTTGTATTGGCTGTCATGAAGATAAAAATAGTAATATTATCGGAAATATTCCCGTTACAAAAGCGATTCAAAAAAATCCTCAAAAACCTGTTCCTTTTTTCAAATCGGGTGAAGAACCAATTCAGGAACAATGGAATTACTTCACGGAAAGTCAGAAACGTGCTTGGGAATATCTGGGATTGAATGCACCGCAGGGTGAAGATGTTCCGCGTGGTTTTAGTTACCGGCGTGAAATCCAACCGATTTGGGATACTCATTGTATTTCTTGTCATACTGGTACAAAAAATTTGGAAAAACCCGAAGCACCGCTTTCACTCTTGGGTGATTCCAAAACGTATGATAAAGATGAGTTTCTTTCAAAAATCAAATGGCTCGATTGTGATCGAGGAAAGGCAGATTATCAGATTGTCGGACGTGATTTCAGCGAATCGTACATGAACCTGACAACGTATGGGTACAAAAACGATTGGCTCGATTATCTTCCTCCATACGGTCAAGCGGAAATGATTCCGCCCTATTCCGGCGGTTCCTCAAAAAGTAATCTGATGAAATATTTGGAGCCATCACATTATAATGTACAACTAACACAGGAAGAAAAAAACTGTGTTGCGTGTTGGATTGATATTTGTATTCCATTTTGTGGTTCTTACATGGAGGCAAATACTTGGGATGGTAACATAAATCACTTTTGGTACCGATTCAAAGATCAATTACGCGGTGTTTATCTTTATCACGAAGCCAAACGGTTCTATCATGCGATGGTTGAAGTTGATCATCTTGATAAGTACAAAGAACATCTTGCAACAGGAAAGAACTTTTTACCGGAAGAATTTGCCCGAATGGATTTTGGCGGAACGAAAATTCAAAAGGAATTTCTCGATCATTTCAAAGTGAAACATCAACAAGTTCCAATTCATGGTATTGCCGCTGGACGTGATTCACGTGGCGGAACAACGGTTGCCGAAAATCCGTTGCGGAATTTAGCGTTGAATCCGTCCGCCACAACACATCAAATTCGGAGTTATCCGCACGCCACGTCAAATAGTCATCACAAATATCGCGCGGAATTTTCGCCGAAAAATCTGATTGACGGCAACAAATCATCGGATAGTCCGTTTTGGCAACCCGATCCACGCACAGATTTATGGGTAAA
>JAIRTV010000001.1 GCA_031254675.1 Planctomycetaceae bacterium
AGGATTAGAGTTGAGCGGTGGTCAACGATTCGTTGACTTGGTGAAGACCACATTCTGTTTTGAGTTGCCCCGACCAACGTCCGGCACGTTCATCTTCATCCGGTAACGTTGGACGTGTACACGGTGCACAACCAATACTTTTATAACCGCGATCATAAAGAATATTGTACGGAATCGATTCTGCAACAATTTTGTTCCAAACATCTTTGTTTGTCCATAACGCAAGCGGCGCAATCTTGATAAGACCAAAACGAGTATCCCAACTAATAACCGGCGTGTTAGCACGAGTTGGTCCCTGATCACGCCGAAGACCGGAAATCCATGCATCATACTTTGGAGCAATTGATTCTAGAACACAAATTTTCCGGTCGTAACAACAACGATTCGAATCAATCCGGTATAATGGTCCACCATGTTTTGCCTCATATTCCGAAATAGAAGTTTTGGCTGAATACCGGATCACTTCAATTCCGTATTTCTTGTTAAAACATTCTAAAAGTTCCAGCGTTTCAGAAAATTGATAACCGGTGTCAAGATTAAATACCGGAATTTTCGTTTCAATTTGAGCAAGAATCGAAAGAATCACACAACCACTACTACCAAACGCCGTTCCCATCGTCAACTTCGGTGCATAAGTCGCAATCGCCCAACGAAGAATCGTTTCAGGACTACTGCCTTCAAGTTTTTCGTTCCAATATTTAATCGATTCTATTTGTTCTGGTGTTGCTTGTTTCGGTTGAAATGTTACGTTCATAGTTGACCTCAAACGATAAATTCACTGTATTGTAAAATTTGGTTTTTATTTTTATAAATTAAAAGATAGTCAACAAATATTTAAGGGAACGAATTTAGTAAACTCTCTATTTGAAATAAAAAACGAATTTTCCAACGCAAGGAGAATATCGGTTCAAATACTGTAATCTTCTTCAAAAACAACCGTTTTTTTAGGAACAACAAATACGGTATCGGTAACTCTAAATTGATATTGCAAATATTTTTCGTGCGACATTTCAACGAAAATTTCTTTATTATTCCGATCTGTCAATTCAATTTTCGCAATCGAACCGGCTAATTGAACACGGCGGACTGTTGCAGGAAATCCAACTCCTTCGGGATTATTCGGTAAAAGTTCAATTTCATGTGGACGTACAAAAAATTGCGTCTGCTTGTCCTCCAATGGTATATCAAAAACAACTTGACCGGAAACAACTCGTCCATGAAACAAATTGACACTGCCCAAAAAATCCATCACAAACGCATTTTTCGGATGATGAAAAACCTCTGCCGGTGTTCCATCTTGTTCGATTTGTCCCTGATTCATCACAATCACACGATCTGCAAGTTCCAACGCTTCTTCTTGGTCGTGTGTTACGAAAACACTCGTCAATTTAATTTCGTCATGCAAACGTCGTAACCAACGCCGAAGATTTTGACGAACTCGAGCATCCAAAGCACCAAACGGTTCATCAAGTAACAAAAATTTCGGTTCAATCGCCAACGCCCGCGCCAATGCAACACGTTGACGTTGACCACCG
This sequence comes from Planctomycetaceae bacterium, assembly GCA_031254675.1. Classification (GTDB taxonomy): domain Bacteria; phylum Planctomycetota; class Planctomycetia; order Pirellulales; family Thermoguttaceae; genus WRKP01. The sequence continues at coordinate 1,536 of JAIRTV010000001.1, forward strand.
GAAAGTTGATCAGGATAACGGTTTTCCAAACCATCAAGTTGAATCAAATGAATCAATTCCAAAACACGATCACGAATTTCTGTGCGAGAAAGACGATCACGACCACGACGCACTCGAAGACCAAAAGCAATGTTGTCAAAAACCTTCAAATGACGGAATAAAGCATAATGTTGAAACACAAATCCAACTTTTCGTTCAGCAATTCGATTGCCGACAACACTCTTATCCTGAAACAAAATATCAGCGTTCTGATTTGGTTCAAACTCTTCAAGTCCGGCAATAATGCGCAACAATGTCGTTTTACCGGAACCGGAAGGACCAAGCAATGCAACCAACTCTCCATCAGGAATCTTTAAGTTCACATTGTTCAACGCCGTGAACTTGCCAAAACGTTTTGTTATGTTTTTAACTTCTATGCTCATTGTTTTAGTTTTGTGATTTGAGATTGGTGTTGCAAATAAATTATAATTCTTGTCGTGAAAAATTCTGTTTGCGATACAAACCACAATCTCTTGTTTTTCGCTACGAATTATCGGACATTCTTTCGCGTTTTACTTTCCATTCGACGATTGTTTTAGCAAATAGTGTTACGAATGCTAGGGCAGTGAGTAATGTCGCAATGGAAAATGCTCCAACAGCATCATAACCATTGTGAAGCGTTTCAATATACAACGGCATTGTATTGGTTTCCCCGCGAATATGCCCCGAAACAACACTGACCGCCCCAAACTCGCCCATCGCGCGAGCATTGCAAAGAATCACTCCGTAAAGTAATCCCCATTTAATGTTCGGTAACGTAATCTTCCAAAAAATATCCCAACCATTCGCGCCAAGCGACACCGCGGCTTCCTCTTCCAATGTTCCTTGTTCTTGCATCAACGGAATCAATTCCCGTGCAACAAAGGGGAAAGTTACAAAAATAGTTGCCAGTACAATACCCGGAACCGCAAAAATAATCTTAATGTCATGATCCATCAACCAACCGCCAAGTGCTGTTTGTCTGCCGAATGCAAGAACAAAAATCAAACCAGCAATCACCGGCGATACCGCAAATGGTAAATCAATTAATGTTATCAATATATTTTTGCCCCAAAATTCAAACTTGGCAATACACCACGCCGCCACAATTCCAAATACCACATTCATAGGCACCGCAATGGCAGCCGTAATAAGTGTCAACCGAATTGATGACCAAGCGTAAGGGTCTTTGAAACTCGCACAATAACCATCTATTCCTTTTCGAAACGCTTCCGCAAAAACCGCCGCCAACGGTAACACAAGGAACAACGTCAAAAATAAAACACTAATGATAATAAATATCACCGGAATAATTCGGTCTTTCCAATTTATTGCAACATTTTTCATGATTTTGGGATAGGTGGTTTGGAGTTTGGGAGACAAGCGGAGAGAATTATAATTTGCTTGCGACAAAAATCATAATCCCTCAATTTTAATTATCCATTATTTATTCGTCTGGCGTACCATTGGGACAGGTTAATGAAAAACATGAGAATAAATGAAGCAACAAGCATCACCACAGCAATAGCAGTTGCTCCAACATAATCGTACTGATCTAATTTCGCGACAATTAAAAAAGGAGTGATTTCCGTTTTCATCGGCAAGTTGCCGGAAATAAAAACAACCGAACCATATTCACCGAGTGCTCTTGCAAACGCTAACGTAAAACCGGTTATCAACGCCGGTAACACCGATGGTACAATAATGTACCAAAAAGTTTGGAATTTTGTTGCGCCAAGTGATGCGGCGGCTTCTTCAACTTCCTTGTCCAGGTCTTCCAAAGTGGGTTGCAAAGTTCGTATTACAAAAGGAATTCCTATAAAAATTAGAGCAACCAACACTCCTGGTGGTGCGTAGGCGATTTTGATTCCAAACGGAGCCAACAAACTACCCACCCAACCGTTTTTGGCACAAATTGCCGTCAACGCAATTCCCGAAACAGCCGTCGGTAACGCAAAAGGCATGTCCACAATCGCATCCACAAATCGTTTAGCCGGAAATTTGTAACGAACCAATGTCCATGCAACAATAAAACCAAACACAGCATTAATCAATGCAGCAAGGAATGACGCGCCAAAAGACAGTCTATAAGAAAGAAGTACCTGTTTCGATGTAACCGCTTTAAGGAAATCATCAAAACTCATTGAGGTCGTATTCAACACTAATAACGAAAGCGGTAACAACACAATCAAGCCCAAATATGCTAACGTGATACCGAATGTCAAACCAAATCCCGGTAAAACACTGTGCTTTTTCATTACGGTCATATTTTCTTGTTTAACGTTATTGTTATGGTATCAGCCGTATTCAATCGAAATGTGAAAGTCCGGCGATTCATTTATTAATTATTACTAATTCAAAAATCTCGCCAAACTTTCACGGACAATGTGGATTACTTGTTTATTTTCTTGAAAATTGAATCGTAAATTCCACCATCTTCAAAATGTTCTTTTTGTGCTTTCTGCCAGCCGCCAAACACTTCGTCAATCGTGAACAATTCCACTTTGATAAAGTTCTTTGAATATTTTGCCAAAATTTCTTTATCACGTGGTCGATAAAAATGTTTCGCAACAATTTCCTGTCCTTCTTTACTGTATAAAAAATTCAAATACGCTTCGGCAATTTTACGTGTTCCGCGTTTGTCAACAGTTTTGTCCACAATGGCAACTGGCGGTTCCGCTAAAATACTAATTGGCGGAACAACAATATCGAATTTATCATTACCGAATTCTTTGAGGGCAAGAACTGCTTCATTTTCCCACGCAAGAAGGACATCACCAAGTTCTCGTTGTGCAAAAGCCAGCGTCGATCCGCGTGCGCCGGAATCAAGCGATTCAACATGTTTATACACTTCCGTTGTGTACGCTAACGCTTTTTTCTGTGCCGCTTCAACTTCTTTAGCAAATTGAGAATCATGAAGTTTTTTCAGATCGCCCAGTTCTTTTTTCAAAATGTAACCCCAACCGGCAAGATAACTCCAACGTGCAACACCTGACGTTTTCGGATTTGCCGCAACCACTCCAACACCTGGTTTAATCAAATCATCCCATGTCTTAATGTTTTTGGGATTTCCTTTTCGTACTAAAAATACAACCGTCGAAGTGTACGGTGTACTGTTATCCGGTAAACGTTTTTGCCAGTCCGGTGATAACAGTTTTGCTTTTTCCGCAATACTGTCAATATCATAAGCCAACGCTAATGTAACAACATCAGCGTCAACCCCGTCAATCACCGCCCGCGCCTGTTTACTGCTACCACCATGCGTCGGTGTTACATTAACGGTATCACCGGTTAAGGCTTTGTAGTGTTTTTTGAACGCTTCGTTAAACTCTTTGTAAAGTTCCCGCGTCGGGTCGTAAGACACATTGATCAGTTTGTAATCGGCTGCGTAAATCGTTGCGGAAAAAAATGCAAGCAACGCGGCTAAAAACAATGTTGTTAAATCTTTTTTCATGAGATTCTCCTTGAAATACAATTAGGGGTTTGATCTATTCTTCACACTTACAATCTCGGTTTTCATTTTTCGTTATGATTACCGAATTTGTTGAATTTTCTGTAGCAACACACGACGATGTGTGCCTACAGAAACCAACTTTTTTAAGTGTAATAAATATAAACATTTGACGACTTCTTTAGTATAGTGCAAAGTACATGCCAATTCAATATGTTTTCATTTTGCCAACATTAAAATAATTTTCGATACTGAAAAATATTACAAAATATTATTGGCACTATGTTTTTTTGTCTCACATTTCGCATGATTTCTGTGGTTATTCGATTTATATTGTCAACGGGTTCAATGGTTCGATGATTTTTTTCAGTATATCTTGTTGTGAAACAATATTGTAATTTAGTGAAGTAAAAAATTAAAGGCAACTTTATGTCTGTGATATTTAATGGGCTGTGAAATATCATGGTGAACGACCGATGTCAACCAGCATATTTGATAGTCCAACTCGTTCAATTGTTGTTCCGAAACGCTCTTTATCAAGACCATGCGTGGCGTACCAATTGATGATCACTTTAATCAGCGCGAGAAGTTCGGTTTTATTTTGCAAAATAAATGGTAAACGATTTCCCCATCGTGGCGTTTTTCCTGCCATTCCGCCGACAAAAACTGCGAAATTTTTACCAACACCCAAAACACCGAGATCATTTTCTTGTGGTTTTGCGCAACAATTCCGGCATCCGGTAACGGCAATTTTGAATTTGTGCGGTAAATTTTTTCGTTTTCCGAATTTTTGAGCAATATCGTTAGCTAGTCTTTGCGTATCAATTCCGCCGAACTTACAGTAGGTTCCCGGACAGGCAACAATAGAACGAACACATTTTCCGCTTCGGGCAGGTTCTATTGGCAATTTCTCGATGGCTTTCCGCATTGACGGTAATTTTTCATAGGGAATATGTGGAATTTCAAAACCTTGCCGAGTGGTCAGATGAATTGTTCCATTGCCGTAACGTTGGGCGATTGTTGCGGCGGCACGTAATTTTTCCGGTGTCATCAGTCCGCCAATCACAAGGAATCGTACCGTAAAATGTGTTCTATTTTTTTCGGCGAAAATTGCGGATTCTTTAAGTTTTGCGATTTCCGCGTCGGTTATTTCCGGTTGGTTGTTGGTTTTCGAAGACATTGGAGCAAT
>JAIRTV010000349.1 GCA_031254675.1 Planctomycetaceae bacterium
ATTGTTCAGGCGTTGGGCGAAGCCTTATATGATAAGGTTCCGGCGGTTCGTTACGAAGCCATGCAATCACTTCACAAAATTACCGGCAAAGATTACGGCAATGACATCAATCGTTGGATACAATACGTCCAATATCAAAAAGGTGAAACAGAAAAAGTTCCCGCAGAACGTTCCTTCGCCGAAAAACTTCCCACAATCCAATTGCCAATGTTCAAATAAAATTCCTCGAATAATTACTCCGAAAATTTAAATCCGACAACTTGCAAAGCACCAAAATCGGTGTATGATAAATGTCGAAATGGAATGTTTCCGTTGGAAATTGCCTAACAAGGAAATTGTTTCAAACCGAACAATAACATCGTATTCCTTGTCTTCCTTTTTGTGAATGACCAATTTTAAAAGTCTCTCTAGTAAAAATTTTGAGGAGTTACCATGAGCATGAAAGATTTTACCAATTTGTTTTCTGTATCCAAAACGTTGCGTTTCGAATTAATACCAATAGAAAAAACATTAGAACACATCGAAAAAAAAGGCTTTTTGTCCGACGACGAAAAATTTCGCGGAATAAGTGATGTGATCCGTGCAAAAAGTTACGAAAGAGTCAAAGAATTGATTGATGAATATCATAAAAAATTCATCGAAGATTCGTTAGCTGATGTCCATTTGACGAATAAAAGTTTAACGGAATATAATCATTATTTTAATCTTAAAAATAAAGATGAAGATCAAAGAGCCAACTTCGAAAAGATACAAAAACAGATGCGAAAACAAATTGCCAAAGCTTTTAATACAACACGGCTGTTCGGCAAAGAACTAATAAAAGAAGATTTGTTGGAATTCGTCGAAACCGATGAAGACAAAAAATTGGTTGCGGAATTTAGACATTTCACGACCTATTTCAAAGGTTTTTACGAAAATCGAAGAAATATGTACACCGATGAAGAAAAATCAACCGCCATCGCTTTTCGTTTGATCCACGACAATTTGCCCAAATTTATCATTAACATTTTGGCTTTTAAAAAAATCAAAAAAGTTCTTGATAAAGAAGCGCAACAAGTATTCAAAAATTTTAAAAAAGAGTTGCATGACATTTCGAAAATTGACGACTTTTTTGAACTAAAATTTTACAATAACGTCTTAACTCAAGAACAAATTGAACGATACAATTTTGTTATCGGTGGAAAAACCGAAGAAGACGGCAAAAAAAAACAAGGTCTCAATGAACACATCAACCTGTACAATCAGCGGCAAAAAGAAAAAAAGGATCGCTTGCCGAAATTGGCAGTATTATTCAAACAGATATTGAGCGATAAAAAATCAATGTCTTGGTTGCCGGAAAAATTTACCAGCGACAACGAAGTTCTGAAAAGTATAGAAAATTTGTATCAAGATATTGACAAAAATGTTTTCAATAAAAAAGTTCGCGGTGAATATTCTCTGAAAAAGTTGCTTACACATTTGGTCGATTTTGATTTGTCGAAAGTCTATTTACGCAACGATTCAAGTTTAACGAATATTTCACAATCCATTTACAAAGATTATTCGCACATTTCAGCAGCGATCATCGAAAAATTAAAAGACGAATATCCGCCCAAACGTAATGAAAAACCGGAAAAATATCAAGAACGTATCAACAAAATTTTTAAAGCAACGAAAAGTTTTTCCGTTGAATTTATCGATAATTGTCTCGGAAACAATTCATTGGTTACCTATTTTAAAGACATGGGTAAAACCGACGATCAAGACGATTTATTTTCCACAATCCAGGGCGATTACGAAACAATTAAAGATCTTCTGAACAATCCTTATCCCGAACACAAATCATTGATTCACGATACGGAAAATATCGAGCGTATCAAACAACTCCTCGATAATATGAAACGTTTGTTGTGGTTCGTGAAACCGCTTTGCGGCAACGGCGATGAACCGGATAAAGATATGGCTTTTTATGCGGAATTTGACTACCTTTGGAATGAGTTGAATCAAATTACTCCGTATTACAATATGATACGAAATTATGTAACTCAAAAACCATATTCCACTGAAAAAATTAAATTGAATTTCGATAATTCAACGTTGCTCAACGGTTGGGATGTCAATAAAGAACGCGATAATACCAGTGTCCTTTTGCGGAAAAACGGATTGTATTATCTTGCGATTATGGATAAAAACCATAATAGAGTTTTCGAAAGCGATGAAGCAAACGGGAAAGGTTACGAAAAAATTGAATACAAACTTTTACCGGGCGCCAATAAAATGTTACCAAAAGTTTTCTTTGCCGAAAGCAGAATCAATGAATTCAAACCAAGTCAACAATTACTCGAAAATTACCAAAATGAAACTCATAAAAAAGGGGACAAATTTAGTATTCGTGATTGTCGCTCTTTGATCAACTTCTTCAAGAAATCAATTGCAAAACATGAAGATTGGAAAAATTTTGATTTCCAATTTTCCGATACGTCAACTTATCAAGATTTAAGCGGTTTTTATCGCGAAGTGGAACAACAAGGT
>JAIRTV010000421.1 GCA_031254675.1 Planctomycetaceae bacterium
TAGGCAACTTGCCCCAGTGTTCGGCTGGCAATCAAATTCCAAACAATTCGGCAACACAAATTACCATCCGTAAACAGGGTCAGAATTGCCTTGCGGCAATGTGATGTTTCGGCGAAACATCACCCACCATCAGGTAAGCAATATTAAAGAACGCTTGCGACACTATTCACTATTCACTACTAACTATTCACTACTACCAACTCTTCACTAAAACAATGTTTTCTCTTTTGATTTTTATTGTTATTGTTTTTGTCTGTTGTGGACAAAACAATCTTGTTGCCGAAACCATTTTCAATAACGTTCCCAATGAGGTAATCACACTTGAGGGACATTCCGGCGAAATTACTTCTGCTGTTTTCTCTTCCGATAACAAAAAGATTGTGACATCGAGTTGGGATAAAACCGCCCGAATCTGGGATGCGGCAACCGGCAAAGAATTACACAAACTTGAAGGACATACTTCTTGGGTTAATTCCGCTGTTTTTTCTCCCGATAACAAAAAAATCGTAACAGCAAGTTGGGACAAAACCGCCCGAATTTGGGATGTGGCAACCGGTAAGGAATTACAAAAACTCAAGGGTCATACGATGTGTGTTAATTCCGCAACATTTTCTCCCAATGGCAAAACAATTCTTACGGTAAGTCTGGACAATACCGCCCGAACTTGGGATGTGGCAACCGGCAAAGAATTACACAAACTGAGTGGCTATTCGGATTCGATTGATTCGGCTCGATTTTTTCCGAATGGGAAAATTATGGTTATTATCAGTCGAGACAAAGAAGCGTGGAACAAAACAATATGGCAATGGGATTCGTCGAAAGGAACGGGGTTGCGTAAACTTGAAGAGTTTACGGAACCTGCTTTGAAGCGATCTTTCTCGCCGGACGGAGTGTTTTTTGTTACGGTCAATCTGGACAATACCGCACAAATTCATGATACGGAAACGCGAGAAGAGTTACAAAAACTTGAGGGTCATACGGATGCGGTTCAGTCGGCGACTTTTTCTCCTGATGGTCAAAAGATTGTAACGTCGAGCTGGGACAAAACCGCAAGAATTTGGAATTGGCAAAAAATTCAACAACGTCTGCTCCACGAAGAACAAGCAAAAAACAAAGAAACAAAAAAAGTTGATAATCAATAGGAAATGTGAATCGTTTTCAGTCATCACATTTCGCTATTCATTACCAACTCTTCACGAACAGTTTCGTCGTCTCTTAATAATTTTAATATCCCAAAATCGCCGATTTATCATATTCCTTATTCAGGAATTTCCAATTCAAGAATTTTTCTTAAAATCCGGTGGGTGGAGTTGTTGGTTGATAATTGGAGGGATTGGCAGTGAAACCGGCTGCGGGATCAGGATTGTGTGGAGTTGCAGTTGGAACACCATAGTTATTCGCGGGAGGAGGAACCGGTTGCGCCGCGTTGTTGTAACCCGGAAGTGTCGGTTGAGCACCATAAGTTGGTGTGTTTTCCGGATAAGATGCATAGTTGGCAATCTGCGGATTATTGGGTGCTGCGTAGGATGTTGTGGTTGTCGGCGTTGCGTACGAAGGTTGATAAACCGGCGGTGTTACTGTTCCATTTTCTTGAAGTCCGGCACTCGGATAATTTCCCGGTTGATTGGGAAGAGCATTTGTTGTCGGTTGCTCATAGTAGTAATTGGTATGCTGATATTGGGTTGGAGTTGGATTTGCCTGATGTCCTGCTGTTGCGCCATTAGCAGCAACTCCATTATTCCACGGATTGTAGGACTCCGCTGGCGTATAACCGGATGGTGTTGTCAGTGCCGCTGGAACATTAGCAGAAGCAATCCGATTGCCGTCATTTGGCAATGTCGCTCCGTATTGCGGAACAACCACCGAACTATTCTCCTTCGATTTGCCGGCAAAAAACCGAGCTTCATCTTCTTTGGACGTGTAACCACCTGGCGGAGGAGTTACATTAGGTTGGGCACCTAAACTCGGTTTGGGAGTCGCATGAGCCGTCCCTTCCGCATCAAAAGAAGGGGCTTCATTCGATTTGAACGGATTATGCCAAGTATAAGATTTAGGATTGTACCAAGCTCCGCCATTGCTCCGACAACCAACTATCCCAAAAATAAACGAAAAACACACGAGTGTTACAACAATTGAATTTTTCCGAATGTGCATATTAACTTCCTTTGTATTCAGAATATTGGCACAATGCCGTAAGGGAATAGGTTAAGATAAACGCCGTCAATCTAATCCAATTCATTTCAAGCTGTTTATCCATTACTAACGATATTATCGGATTATTTTGTCAAGTTGAACAATAAAATAAAAAAAATTCTTGTTATTTTTGAATTTTGATTGAACTTCCGTCACCTAACAATCCAAAAGACAACGGATTGTAGATATTTTAGAAACGGCGTCAAGAGCAATTTTTATGAAATCTTTCCCAAATCTATTCTTGTAAAATAAACAAAAAAAGAATATTCGCCGATGTTGCTTTGTTTGCCAGAGCAAATAATGTGAGAAAATTTAAGCGTGTTTTATTGAATTTCGCCAAAAATTTAGTAAAAAGAAGACTTTATACTTTTCGGAATACTTTTCGGATTGGTGTTGTTGCTTTCCTGCTGGTTAGACGCACCGTGTTTCACGGGATTCGGTAATGCGTGAAAATGAAGTTGAAAATCGATCACCAATAAAATTAATATTAGAAACTTAGAAACAATGAAAAAATCCAAACGTTGCGAATGGTGTGGTGATGATCCGTTGTACGTCAAATATCACGACGAAGAATGGGGCAAACCTGTTTATGATGACCGAATCATGTTTGAATTTCTTGTCCTCGAAGGAGCACAAGCCGGATTGAGTTGGCTGACTATTTTGAAGCGCCGCGAAAATTACCGCAAAGCGTTTGCCAAATTTGATCCGAAAAAAGTTGCGAAATTTACGGAAAAAGATGTGGAGCGGCTAATGAATGACAACGGTATTATCCGTAACAGACTGAAAATTACCGCAACCATTTCTAACGCAAAAGCATTTCTTGTTATCCAAAAAGAGTTTGGTAGTTTTAGTAATTTTTTGTGGAGTTTCCTTCCTGACGGTAAACCGATTGTTGGTCATTGGAAATCATGGTCAAATATTCCGGCAACCACAGAACTTTCTGACCGTATTGCCAAAGAGATGAAACGTCGCGGTTTCAAATTTTTCGGTTCAACTATTTGTTACGCTCACCTTCAGGCAACCGGTTTAGTCAACGATCATATTGATACGTGTCCGGCAAAATAAAATTCACACCGCAAACAAAGCAGAAAGAAATAAAGAATACTGTTACCAGGTTGTTTTTTTGAAATCG
>JAIRTV010000437.1 GCA_031254675.1 Planctomycetaceae bacterium
CCTTTATTGTATCAAAGTGGTTATCTTACCATTAAAGGTTATGATAAAAAATTCAATGAATTTACTTTAGGTTTTCCAAATGAAGAAGTGAAATACGGTTTTTTGAATGAATTGTTACCTGCTTATGTGCCTCAATATGTGGTTCAACAAAATTTTTCGGCGGCGGCTTTTGTACGAACCCTGGAAGCGGGTGATATTGATGGTTTCATGAATACGGTACAAGCGTTTTATTCTAGTATTCCGTATGATCTGATCAAAAATGAACACAAAACCGAACGTTATTATCAATTCATTTTCTACTTGCTTGTAACACTGATGGGGCAATTCATCCAGACGGAAGTCAAAACCGCAACCGGTCGTATTGATGCTATTATTAAAACGGCGGACACGATTTTCGTTTTTGAATTTAAGATGGCGCATTATGGAACTGCGGACGAAGCACTTGCACAAATTGACACGAAAGAGTATTTACTTCCTTACACCGCTGACGGACGAAAATTAGTCAAAATCGGCGCGGAATTTAGTGAACAAGAACGCGGTCTGAACCGTTGGAAAATCGGATAACTGAATAAGTGGTATTTTGCTTTCAACTATTGGGTGAATAGAGTTTCGAGTCGGGATTTTCTGGTTGTGCCGCCAAGTTCGGGATAAAGCAGACGAAGAATTTCAAATTCTTTTTTGGCTTCAGATTGCTTGTTTTGTTTCAGATAAATCTCAATAATTCGTTCCCGCGATAACCACCAATTTTCCGTATTTTTCGCCGATTGATTGGCAATTCGTGTCCAAATTTCGACGGCTTTGGCGAGAGTTGCCGAATCGTTTTGGCGAGTCAGAATTTCCGCCAACACAATCAAAAATCCATGATCATCGGGATATTGTTTCAATCGTTTTTTCAGAAGATCAACCGCTTCCTGAGTTTTACCGGTTTTGGCAAGCAGTTGAACTTGCACAAGCCAAAACGAACGTTTTTCCGCTGATGAAAGTGCTTCCAATTGTTGGTCGTCCAGTAATTTCAGAATTTCGGTTCCTTCTTTCCTTTGTTCCAAATCATTCAAAACGGTTACGAGCATTGTCTGAATTTGAATTTTTATCACCGGTTTCAATTCGGGGAAATTGCGTAAGGCATTGCGGAGTAATTGTTCCGCTCGTTTGGGAATTTCTATCGCTTCCGTTTTGTTGGCAACACCGGCAAACGCTTGAATCCGTTGTTCTGCCGCATGCAACACCGAAACAACATCCGCTTCATTCCACGAATGTTCGTCAACCGGCAAACGACGCTCAAACCATTCCGCAACCGAAACACCCGAACAAGAAGAATCCGGCAACATCTCAAAACAACGTTTTGCGGTGTTGACCACATCAAGCCCAACAACCGTATGGTTTGGTATTTTTTCCAATATCGATAAAGCGTCTGATATTTGCCCTTGATTTTCCAAAAGTGTTGCCGCACGGAACAGCAAAGGCGGCGTTTTTGGCGAATCGCGCCAATGTTCCGCGTGTTCTTTGAGCAAACCAAGATAATCGTCCAACGGCAATTCTTTCTGCAAAACCGCTTGAGAAGCGAGATCAATCGCTTTTAAATGTAATTCGTCCGTATCGGGATTTTCGGAAAACCGTACCGAAAGAGCACGCAACGAATCAATCATTTGTTGCCGACACGACGTTATTTCTGTTTGCAACGTGTCCGAATCCGCAGACGCCACAGACGCCGCGGACGCCACTGTTTCCAAACGTTTCAGAACTTCTTCGAGAACCGCAATTGCGGAAACGGCATTGTCGAATGTTTCTTGGCGATTTCCGATTGTTTCTGCGTGGCGGCTTGCCAATTCAAAAAAACGAACCGCTTCTGTATATTGTCCGTTTTGAAACTGATCTTCGGCGAGCATTTTCAGCAGCGGAGCGTCAATTCCTTCCGTCGTTCCTTCGGCAATCGTACGATGTGAATTGCCCAAAAACATACGCGCACGACGTCCCCAATAAGTTCCGAATTGCTGATCAATATGCCGTATTTGTTCTAAAATGGTTTGATTGATTTCCGTTTGTTGTTGGGTTTGATCTTTGAACCGGCGGCTCAACATCAGAAAAAGCTCCAATTTTGCCAACTCATAATCGGGATAAATCCAAGAATCAGGATGATTTTGTTTCGTTTTTGCGGCGGCTTCGTCGAGATTGCCAACCGCAAGACAATAACGTATCAATTCTGTTTCGGCTTGAAATTGCAATTCGGGAGTTAATTCGGTGTTCGGTAAACGTGTTAATAATTCGCGGCATTGATCGTAATTTTCGAGAAGCCGATAACATGTTGCCAGTTCGATACGACTTCGAAAAATAATCGGGTCGTTAATCGGAAGTGATGCCAATTCCGTCAAAAAACGAACCGCCTGATTCAAACTAAATAGGCGATCTTCGCCAGGCGGAAACGAAAGAGCAAGCGACATTTGAGCCAATCCCTTTTGATAACCAATCGAACGAAACAAAATAACCAATTGGCGTTCCAATGCGGGATTGGTTTTGAATCCGTTTCTTTTCTGCGCTGTTTCAAGGAGTTCGGTAGCGAGTTGAAATTGTTCGAGGGATTGAAACAGGGTTGTTCGGGCTTGTAATATCATGTTGTTCCGGTTTGTTTCGGGCGCAACATCCGCTTCAAGCCGTTGCCAGTCGCCAAGCGAATATTCGGCAACCGCAAATTGGAATTGCAGTTCAATTCGGGCAAGCGACAATTCCGGTTGAGTTAATTCGTCGGGCGAACCAAGAAATTGTGTTTTGAGTTCGCCCAATCGTTTGCGAAGTTCCTGACGCAGAACCGGTTCGGAAATTAGGAGTTGCCGCGTTTGAGAACGCACAAGTTCTGTCGCCAACCGCAATTTCTGGATTGTTGAAACATTGGGATTTTGAAATTCTTTCTGACAGAAAAATTCGACTGACTCAAACAGATTTCGATCAGAAAGCCCACGCAAAAACAGAATATCAGATTCCGTGAAACCAAAAACTGCTTCCGCGCAAAAAAAGAAAACCGGAACGAAAAAAAAGGAAAATCGATACATAATATGCGGACAATCCTTTGATTAAGATTGATTGGCGTCTATTTCTCCGACTTTGAAATTTGGTTGTCGAACTCGGAACACACAGAAGACACGGAATTTTTTATTTTTCCGTGTTTTCTGTGTTCAAATAAAATCATATTCCTCACGAAACACATGAAAAGTTAGAGAAAATGTCTTAATTTTCTTGCTTGTTTTTTCATTTTTTTGTTATTTTAACGTTTCGGAACATGAACGGATTGTTACTGATGATCCAGGATTTGCCGCTTTGAATGTTCATCTTTTTTATTTCGACTTCTTTGGTAATTATGTACGGATATTTTTCGACATATTCTTCATTTTTGTACTCATTATTGAAAGAGCCAAAAATTTTCGGTCCTTTGTAATTGTTTACGGGGTTGGCGTCGTTGATGACAAGACCGTCGATTGTAATTTTTCTCGGCATGTAACAGGGATACCCGAAGTCGTGTTGACCGGAATAATGACCGTTGATCAGGCAGGCGTCGGATTTTTCGCCGTTGCGTGGAACATATTCACAGTTACGGATAATGATTTCGCCATCAAACGTACTGCCGTAATCACCACGCAAATTGATGAAGTTCGCATTGCAAACTTTGGTGTTTTCGACGAGGAAGACGCCGTTCCCGATCAGGTTGATTCCTTGATGCCCAAGAACGGAATTTTTAATTGTTGCGTTGGTAACACCCATGTGTGCATCGAAACGGGAAAACTCCACAGTATCAAACGTAATATTTTTTGAAAAGTTTGAACCGAAAATTCCCCACAATTTCGTATCGTGAATATCGTTGAGTTGCTTGCAGTTTTTGAAAGTGACATTGACTGCTCTATTGACTGAGATGTCGTAGGAACCCATTGAAACTGGTTTGCCTGCATTGCCGATTGTGCTATAAATTTTGTGTCCTGACAGTTTGCAATTTTTTACCATAACACCGGAACAATTCGGTATCACGAAGAAACCGCCGTAAGGCGCACCGTGGTCAAGTTCTCCGGTGATCACATGAGTTACGCCGTCGATGACCACGTTGGAACGTGTAACATTAATTCCTCGTGCATAGTAGGTATATTTTGACTCGGCTTGATTGGCGATTGTTGTGAAATGTCCCCCGCGAACTGTCAACATTTTGGGATCAATTGGGTAAGCCGTCATTGACGTGATATTGTCAAAGTCCCAAATAATGGGAGATTTTTTGTCCACTTTACCGTTTTTATCGACGATAAACACATCCGTTTGGTCAGTGCCGTCGTTTTGGTTTGATCCCCAGCGAATGTAACGTTTCGTTGTTTTGTCTGTAACAATAATCAACGAATCTTGTGGGAGTGACAAATCGAGTTTCTCCTGATTTTTCTGGAGAGTTTTCACGGTGGTGATTTTGGCGGACTGAAGTTTGGACGAAATGGTGAAGATAGGGTGGTTGCGGTTTTTAACATCGACTTTTGAGTCGTCGATAATAAATTTGGCGTTGCCCCAATTGGTGTCGGTTTGTATTTGGGCGGTTTTGTTTGTTCCGCCGAGATAGTAGGTTGCTCCTGCGTCGGCTTGCACTTTGAGCCCCATTTTGTTCGCTTCGTTGTGTGCCTTGATGATGGCGTCGAAGTCGTCGGTTACACCATCGCCCACCGCTCCATATTCGCTGTAACGAATAATTTTGTTCGATTCCTGATCGGACAAGACCGGCTGAATGGATAAAAGTACAATTAACGATAAAAAAATGGAGTGAGAGAATTTGTTCATCTTTTGATTGATTGTTGGAAGTTGATTAATTATGGGAGGCAGTCGCGACGATATGAATCGACGCAACTGCCTGTTACGTAAAAATGCGTCAAGATTTTTCGGGAACGCAAAGAATGTTTCCGATTTTAAATCCTTAACATTCTTTGCGGTTAAACCCCAAATTCCGGTAACATCATTACCGAATTTTCTATCAACATTATTGTTCAAACGACACAAAACATTGTATCAACATTGTATCATTCTAATTCGCCAACACAAGAGTTAAGGCGCGGATGATTCGCCGCCGTTTACTGTGCCGTAGGCTCCCCAGATACCAAAATCGCTTTTACCCGAATCTTTTTCT
>JAIRTV010000456.1 GCA_031254675.1 Planctomycetaceae bacterium
CGTTGCGATCAGGAGTTATTTAGTGTTGCGTTAATTCCATTCACGCTTAAAGTAACGACGCTCGGCAGTAGAAAAATAGGCGACAAGGTAAATATCGAAACCGATATTCTGGCAAAATATGTTCAACGTCTTTGGGAAGCCAAAGAATGGTAATTGATATTTTGAAAATTAAGAAAGCTCAATGCTAAACAATATTAATTAACGAAATCAACATCATGAAACGAATTTTTATGATTCTTGCGGTGTTCTGTTTGGTAACACCATTATTTGCCGTAACACTCAAACCGGAAAAGGTGGAACAGTTTTTTGTTACGCCGGACACGGAATCCGTTATCCGATTCCGACTAACCGACAAGGAAAAAGCGGAAACATTGGAATTTCAACTTTGCGGTTCGGAAACAGCGGACGCTAAAATAGAAACAAAAACAATTCCGGCAATAGTTGATGGCGAGATTATTTCCGCAACAGTTAAACTTCCTCGCGGATTTTGGGAACTTAAATTGGATAAACAGCGTTTTGGAATTGTTTCACTTCCGGCATTTGAAAATAATCCTGATAAATTTTTTGCGATTGATGCGGCGTTATCGTGGCTTGTTGGAGATGATCGACTTCGTGCCGGTTTCATCAAAGCGGCAAAGCGTAACGGCATTGGTATGATTCGCGAACGGATTTCTTGGAACGATATTGAACCGGCACCGGAACAATTCAATTGGGAAACTCATCGCCGTTATGATTTTGTACGAAAACTTTGTAAGGAACACGGTGTTGAAGTATTGGACATTTTTCATAATGCTCCGAATTGGATGGAAAAGGTCGAAAAATATCCGAGTGATCTTGTGAAGACGGCGAAAAGTTGGAAAGTGGTTGCCGATTATTGGAACACAACATGGGGCGGTTTCGAAATTTGGAACGAACCGGAAATTTCCTTCGGCGCCGAACTTCCCGCTGATCAATATGTTCCAATGGCAAGAGCGATTGCTTATCAACTGAAACAATCAGGGATTCCTACTCCGTTGTTTGGTGGTGTGATGGCTCATTTTCATCCGGTTTGGCTTAAAAATGTTGCGGAAAACGGATTACTTCATGACATGGACGGATTTAGTTTTCATTCGTATGACCATGCGTCGTCGCTCGAAAAATTGATCAAAAATTATCGTAACTGGTTGGATGATTCCGGTTACACTTCCATGCCGCTTTGGCTTACCGAATGCGGTCGTCCCTGGAAACGCGGTACAGAACGCCCATCGGCGGAACAGGATTTGATCAGTGCGGTTGATATTACGATGAAAGGAGTGGAATCGCGTTGTTGTGGAGTGGAACGGTATTTTCCGTTTGTTTATCCGTATTACGATGAACGGGAAAGTAACTTCGGCATGATGGACAAACTCGGAACTCCTTGCCGATCTATTGCCGCCTATATCCAACTCATTCATGTTTTAAGCGGTTCGGAATATGTTGGCGATCTGAAAATTGACGATTCAGCGGTGTTACGTGCGAGAGTTTTTGAACCGTTTATGTTGAAGTCGGGAATTGATGATCGGAACGAGTTTATTACTGTACTTTATACGGGGTTGTTACCGCAACAAAAAACATTGAAAATTCCCGTTGGTAAAATCAAAAAGGTTGAGTCGATTTTTGGGGAACCGTTGAAATTATCGGACAACGGCGAACTGTTGATTCAGTCGAAGAGTTTATATTACGTTTGGTTTGACAGAGTTTCTCTCGCCAATCAACTGAATACTGATACGGAAGCGATGAAACTTTATCAATCCGCAAAGAAGCCAAGAAAACGCAACGAAAATATTCCTCCGGTTGTTGTTCGTTTTCAGTACGATAAGGAAAAACTTGCAGCATCGCCGGACGGTTATTTTATTTCTCACAACGCTGAAAATTCGTTACCGATGAAATTTCGTGTGTTCAATTTGGATCAGAACGAAAGAAAGTACGATTTACGTTTTGAAATTGAGCAAATGACGGATTACCGAAATGAAGTGGTTGTAGCGGGACAGGGATTTACTGATGTTCAGTGGGATTTTCCGCTCGAAAAATCCAAACTTTCCACTGGTGAACTTCAAAAACTTCGCGTTACGGTTAATGATGATAAAAATCGTCCGCTTGTTCTGAATTTTCGTGGAGAAGCGACATGGGACGGAGTTATTTCGACAACGAAAAAAATCAGGGAACTTTCTATTAATGACCTTTCGCGTTGGCATAAAAATGCTCCGGCAATTTGTGTTTTGGAAATGGAGTCGAACAATAACGTTTGGCGTATGACGGCGACTTTCAATAGAGAAGGAGATCGTTGGGTCTATCCGCGATTCCAATTACCGGACGATATTGATTTGAGTAACGATTCAGGAATGATAGTGGAAGCCAGATGTATTGGTAATGCATTACCGCGATTCTTTTTGTTTGAAAAATCTGGTTCTGGTTACATCAATGGTCCGGTTTTCAAATCGGACGGGTGTTGGCATGTGATCAAACTTCCGTTTACGCAATTTCAGCACGCGGGATCGACACGTCCAGACGAAAATGATCAACTTGATTTGGATCAAGTTCGTTTTATTTCGCTCGGAGCTAATAGTAATGAACCGAAATGTGTACTGGAAATCAAAAAACTTGCCGTGTATTCTGATTAAATGTATTATAATCTGTATTGTAATCTATCATGGCGTTGTTGATAATTTGTGCAGTAAAACTGGCATGGGTGTTGCCGAAGCAGCCCAAAAGACATTGTGCCACAACGCCCTTTGGGAATTACAGATGGTTTTATCGAATCGATATTTTTTATTGCTACAATAGTTTTGAATCAAAAATAAAAAAGTGAGAATTTTATGTCGTTATCAGAATTATTGCAATTGGCTCCACCGCCGATGAATCCGATCTATACAGGTTCGGAAGAGGATTTTTTACAAATCGAAAATCAAATCGGTAGTAAATTACCCGATGATTATAAAAAATATATTCAATATTACGGTGACTGTATGTGGTATAGGCATATATGTATTTCTACTCCTTTCGATCCTGTTGATAATGGAGATTATTCTCTTTGGGGATGGCATAAAAAGAATATTGAACATTTGTCGCTTCTTTTTAAAGAGGAATATTCATGGCATAAATATCCAGTGTTTCCCGAAAAGGGAGGGATTTTTTTGTGTGGCGGTGATATTTTTGGTGAGATGATCGCTTGGATAACAGAGGGCGAACCTGATAATTGGTCTGTCGTTTATTTCAATATTGATTGTTGCATCTTTAATAAATATGATATGAATATCACCACTTTTTTACTAAAACTGGTAAAAAATGAAATTCATCCAGATTGTTTTACTGATGATTTACGAGAGATTCATAAGAATCGAATTGTTTCGGTCACAAGTGTATTTCCATAACACTGCACGTGTCCGATAACTTTGATC
>JAIRTV010000527.1 GCA_031254675.1 Planctomycetaceae bacterium
AAACTGAAAATGTTGTTCCAGCAGCAAAACCCGATGACCGGAACGACCAAGTATATTCGCCGCCGTCATCCCCGCTAATCCAGAACCAATCACAATAACATCATAAAAATTATTCATAAACAAGTATTTTGTTTTATTTATTAATTGGATAAAATCAAAGATTGTTCAATGATTTTCGTTCATTTTACAAAATTCTTACAAAAAAACATCCCAACATACAATTTTTTGTCAAATGTTGAACATGGAAAATTGGTTATTTTTTCTGTGTAATCCGTGTGTTCTGCGTTCAAAAAACGAATTTTAATGTTAGGAAGAGAGTTAGTTTGAATTTGTAACTCACAATATATTAACAATTATTTGAGAAGTTTCAAGTAGAGCGTATTATTCTAAATGTTTCTATTATCGTGTTGCCTAGCGCGGTTTTGAGTTTGCGACAGGCAAAAGAACACGCCACAAATTCAACATAATTGTTGCAACATATTTGTATTAAAGATCAATTTTGGTTCAGGAATTTTCTTGCAATAATTTGAGCATTTTGCGGTCGAGTTTATGTCCGTGAAAATCTTCGTAATCGACATCGGTTCGTCCGCTGTCCAGAATACCGAAACTGCCGCGAAATTCCCACAACGCATAACCCCAACCCGCTTCCCGCCAATTGGCAAGACAATCCGCCATCCAACGCAACGTCACATCATGCGGACACGGCGAATACGCCCCAAATTCGCCAACCATCACACCACAACCTTGTTGTTGTAATTTTTTCCAAGGTTCCAACCGATTTCGTAACCATGTTTTGTCCTTCACTTCGCCAAGTAATTCTGCCTTATGATCCGATTCGCGATACAGAAATTTTGATGGCGGTTGTTGCCAGTTCGGCGCTAAATTGATTGAGGTTTCTTGTTTTGCCTTTTCGCTCCACACCGCAAGTTGCGTCAACGTCAACCAATCACCCCGCGTAACACGAATTTCCAATTGTTGTGTTCCTGCCGGAATAACCGTTTCATAATCACGATCATAAACGTTCTGATAAATATTCCATTCTTTTTTGAACACAACCGTTTTCCATTCACCTTCACCGTCTGCCGGTTTGAATTGATGTTCAAAAATAGTTTTTCCATCGGCAATAACAACAAACGTTGTTGTATCGGAAACCGTGCCAACACGCAACCGCAATTTTGCGGTGTTCGGAAATTGCCCCGAAATAATCAACGCTCCACGCAATTCCTCTTTGATTTCCCGTTTGGAATTCGACATGAGCAAACCATTACCCGAATTGATCGGCCAAGTCGGAACCAGATAATTTTTACTGTCCACCCAACTCGCTTTGTAATGGGAAATTTCAGTCGGAGCATAACCGCGCGTCGCTTGCGCAATATTTTGATCGGCAAGATCGAAAAACGGTTTGGCGCCCCATTCGTAACCGTCACAAATAATCAACCGGTTCGGATCTTCTTCACGAATACCTTTGATAATCGCCTTGTGAACCGCAACACATTGAGCCAAAATCGGTTCAATTTTGTCCGGTTCATTGAAAAGATTAAAACTAACCAAATCGTTTGAAAGACCTTTATAACGTTTCGCAAAAGTTTTCCAGTGTAACAAGCAAACGTCCAACGCTTCCGAATCCGTCCAAACACTTTTCGGTTCCGCCGGTCGCGCCACCGTGTAACCAGGCGCACGATGAAAATTGATATTAACGTGAATACCGTAACGCTCTCCAAATTGAACCGCTTCGTCAATTTCATCAAGAACTTGTTCATTGATTTTTCGCCAATCGTTGTCTTTGATCCACAACCGATAATCCATCGGCAATCGAACAAAATTGAAACCAAAATCACGAATCCAACGAAAATCGTCCTCAACAAAACGACCATTCCATCGTTTGTTGCCTTTTTCCGAAAGATTAAAACCTCGCCATTGCGGAAGTTTATCGTGTCTCGCGCCTTTGAGTAATTTTCCTTCTTCTGCCTGAATACCAGAAGAAAAAAACGAAAAATTGGCAAGCCCGCTTGCCAAACCAAGTTTCAAAACATCACGCCGTTGCATGGTTTATCTTTCGCAGTTGAAGTGATACGAATACAAAAATTACGTCTAAAAATTCAAACAATACTTATTACAACTTATTACAGATTACAACAAAAAAATAATTCTTGACAAGATACCCCGCAATGAATGTCTTTTTCGAGAGTTACTCAATTGATTAATCGCACAAATAACACACAAATGATAAAATTTGTACATAATTAAATGAAAGTTTCGATGTTATCAATTTACTTTATTTGGATGAATTTCGTTTTTGTGGTTTTTTGCTGTTGTTGGAAATACGTATTGACAAGAGGTATCAATAGAATTTATACTAAAACAATTCGTTTTTCCGTTTTCCAGTAACTTTAATGACAATTTGTTGTCAAGGAGCTTTTATGAACCACCAAAACAACTCCAATCAAACACGTCGTGATTTTCTTAAACACTCAGGTTTGGTTGCCGCCGGAACCGTATTGGCAACATCAAGTTTGCCTCGTGTTCACGCCGCCGAATCAAACACGATTAAAATTGCGATTGTCGGCTGCGGCAGCCGCGGACGCGGAGCAACATTGCAAGCCCTCAACGCTGATCCCAATCTCGTTCTCTGGGCAATGGCCGATACGTTTTCCGACAAAACCCACGCTAGCGCCGCCGCCGTTAAAACCGAACTCGAAAAGAAAGAAGAAGGTAAAAAATTCAATGTCCCCGAAGAACGACAATTTGTCGGATTTGATGCGTACAAAAAAGCAATGGATACTTTAAACCCCGGCGATGTTGTTTTGCTGGCAACACCACCAGCATTTCGACCATTGCATTACGCTTACGCCGTCGAAAAAGGATTGAATATCTTTGCCGAAAAACCATTGGCGGTTGATATTCCCGGTCTGAAAATGTTACGGGAAACCAATAAAAAAGCACTGGAAAAAGGTCTCAAAGTTGCGGTTGGTTTGAATAACCGACATTATCTCCGCACCGAAGAAACCATCAAAGCCATTCACGACGGTCAACTTGGCGATTTGACCTCGCTTTGGGTTTACCGAATGCACCCAACACACAAAGTCGGCGAACTCGGAACACAAACTCCACTCGAATATCAGTTACGACATATATTCAACTTCAACTGGACAACCGGCGGTTTTATTGTGGATGCGTTGATTCACAATTTGGACATCTGTTGCTGGGCAATCGGACAACTCCCCGTCTCCGCCCAAGGACAAGGCGGACGGTTACTGCGAACCGCCAAAGATCAAATGATTGATCACGCCGCTGTCGAATATCGTTTCGCCGATGGACGCCGAATGATGATGTTTGCCCAAACAATAGACAATACGTATGCCGATTTCGAAGCGATTATTCATGGAACAAAAGGAAGTGCTGTTGTGGGCGAAGGTGTGGGCGAACCGAAAATGTTTGCCGACTTCAACGCGCAACGTCAACGGAAAGACAATGCGTTTTGGACTCCGAAATCCGCCGGCAATAATTCGTATCAAACCGAACACGACCGGTTTTTCAAAGCAATTCGGGAAAACCAACCTTGGAACGAATTAGAACGCGGAATTGACGCAACCTTCACGCCAATTCTTGGTCGTATGGCAATGGAAACCGGACAATGGGTTACTGCCGAAGCCGCTTGGAATTCAACCTTCGAATACGTTCCCGATATTGCGAATCTGTCCTTTGACGGTCCATTCCCGCTGGTTCCCGACGAAAACGGAAATTATCCGCAACCAATTCCCGGAGTAACAAAAATCTGAAATAAGTTTTGAGCTGATTGTTCATGTTGTCATTGTCTCAATGATTTTTGTCCTGATTATTTTAGTTTCAAAATTCAAGAAATAATCGCAGGCAAATCGACAATACAAAGATAACACTTTACCCAAAATCAGCTCATCCTTGAAAATTTTCTTTTAGAAAGACAAATTCAACAAGGAGCATCAACATGCAAACATAATCAGAAATATTATTCCGCTTGGTCTTTGCGAATTCTTATATTTTTTGTTCCATGTTGAGCAATGTGCGACTGCCTAT
>JAIRTV010000547.1 GCA_031254675.1 Planctomycetaceae bacterium
CGTACCTTTTGTCTTAAAGTGCGTACCTTTTATCTTAAAGTGCGTACTCCTTGTCTTAAAGTGCGTACTCCTTGCATTAAAGTGCGTACTCTTTGTCTTAAAGTGCGTACCTTTTGCCTTAAAATGCGTAGCTTTTTCTGATTGTTGCCTTCCCGGGCAGAAAAAAAGGACATCGCCAAACGAGGAACAACACGAATAATCAACCGAACACAGAAACAAGTCGGAAAGAATATGACCGGAATCGGTTTGCGGTTACACTTTGGTTTGGCATTCGGCGTGTCGGCAATAATTCATCAAAAACACACACCAAATTACTCCAGAAAACAGTTTCAGAGACGCCCCAAAACATGAAACCTTTCCTTTAACCTCTCCCGAACATAAAATATTTTGTGTTAATACTTATTTTGGTGATGATTTTATTTGGACACAGAATTTTTTTCAGCGTTTACAAGAGGAAACCGGTCTTGTCAATTATTAAGAATATGATATTCTGTATGGCAATTCTTGATACTATGGCAAACGAGTTTATTTTCTTTATTTTTTAACGATTATGAGACATGTAATTTCTGTTCTTGTTCAAAATATGCCGGGAGTTTTGTCCCATATTTCCGGAATGCTCGCCTCCCGCGGTTATAATATTGACAGTCTAGCGGTCGGCGAAACCGAAAATAACCAATTGTCCCGAATGACTTATGTTGTCGTCGGCGACGAAAAAGTTCGGGAACAAGTTCTCAAACAACTCCGCAAAATTGTTACCGTCGTACGCGCCGAAGACTTAACCGATAAAAGTCACGTCGAACGCGATCTCATGCTTATTAAAGTGGAAGCGTTGCCTGGCGTGCGGAGCAAAGTTCTCGAAATGGTCAACATTTTCCGCGCAAAAGTCGTCGATGTCAGCGATACCTCCATGATGATCGAAGTCTCCGGCAATGAATCAAAACTCGCCAGTTTCGTCGATACAATGCGCCCATTTGGGATTATTGAATTAGTTCGCAGCGGAGTCATCGCCATGCCAAGAGGTTAAACCCGTTGCCAAAGAACATTACATTTAACTATTTAATTTACAATGAAATACTTGATCACCGGAGGAGCCGGATTTATTGGTTCCAATCTTGCCAGATATATTTTGAATCAAGGTCATGAAGTTGTGATTCTCGACAATTTCGCCACCGGAAAACAGGAAAATCTAACAGAGATTCTAGATCGAATTACGCTGATTGAAGGTGATATTCGGAATCGTGCGGTGGTTGATGAAGCGGTACGGGGATGTGCGGCAATTTTTCACGAAGGAGCGTTGGGTTCGGTGCCGCGAAGTGTTGCCGATCCGGTAACTTCTCACGATGTCAATGTCAACGGAACACTGAATGTTCTTGAATCGGCTCGCGCTGCGGGAATTAAACGTATTGTGTTTGCGGCGTCGAGTTCGGCTTACGGAGAACAACCGGAATCACCAAAAATCGAAACAATGACACCGCTTCCGATTAGTCCGTATGCCGCAAGCAAAACCGCTTGCGAAGCGTATTTGCAAGCCTATGCCGCCGCTTACGGTATGGAAACAGTTTCGTTGCGTTATTTCAATGTATTCGGACCGCGTCAAGACCCGTTTGGTGCTTACGCCGCGGTAATTCCGGCGTTTGTTAGCAAAATTCTCCGAAACGAAAAACCTCAAGTTTTTGGCGACGGCGAACAAACACGAGATTTTTGTTATATCGAAAATGTCTGCTCTGCCAACTGGCTTGCCGCACACGCACCGCCGGAAAATTGCAATGGAAGACCTCTCAATATTGCTTGCCATGCGGCAGTTTCGCTGAATCAGATTCTGGAAAAACTAAAATCTCTAATGAAAAGCGATATCAAAGCGGAATATAGTACAGTGCGTGCGGGTGATGTTCGTCATTCGCTGGCGGACATTTCGCTTGCTCAAAAAATGATCGGTTACAAACCGCTCGTCTATTTCGACGAAGGTTTGGAGCGGGCAATTGATTGGTACACAACTCATTTACGCTAAGAATTATCAAATAATTAATAGAGTTAGAGTTGAGCAATAGAATAGAATTTTCCCAATGATCTTGGATGTTGTTGGGACAAATTTTGAGAGATTGCCTTCTTTAGGCGATTAACGGGCAATATTTCATTTCGCTGAAATATTGCCCGTTTTGTTCTGAAAACACTTTCTGTGAACACGTATTCTGGAAACGTGTCAAAAATCTTTACGAATGACCCCGACGGGAATCGAACCCGTGCCGCGGCCTTGAAAGGGCCGTGTCCTAACCGCTAGACGACGGGGCCAACTCAAAAGAGCACGTCATTCTACCCAACAAATGTAATCCGACAAGGGGGGCTAATAATCTGTTCGAATATGTTGTTAAAAAGTTGCAAGCACTTGCGTCCCATTTGCGTAAAATGATAGAATACACGTTGGAAGTACGCCCTCAAGACAACAGCGTGAATCCACTTCGTAAGAGTTTGTCGTTTCGGACTGGCGTTTTTCAAGAACAAACAAGATGTTTGCAAAAGTTCCACTGTAAATTAAGAAAAGTATTTTTAGAGATTCTGCGTTATGTCAACAATTTTTCGTAAAATTTTCGCTTGTTTTTCTTTGCTTTGTCATGGACGTTTATTTGTCTTGTGTCAAGCAATTTCTGCGGCGTTTATTCCTGCGCGTTTTTTCGGATTGAATAAACAAATTTTTTATAAATTGCAACACGATAACAAACCGCTCGTCCAAAATCTTGATGAGATCAATATTGCCGCCGGTAACGAATCAACTGTTGTAGAAATTGTCAATGATCTTTATTTGGGTGATCCCGCCATGTTGAAATTGTTTGAAAACTTTTATCAGAATGGAATTGAGCCTTACGTAGCAAAATCGGGCGAAAAAGTGGTCGGTTCAATTTGGCTTTGCACGGGAACGTATCTCGCTAACTGGGGGAGTTATGATTCATGGCTTTTGCAGATTGGAATTGAGCCGACGGCGAAATTTGTTGCGAATGTTTTTGTTGATCCGACGTGGCGTGGCAAAAGAATTTTTCCGGCAATTGTTGATTTCTGTACTTCGACTTATCGGGACAGTGAATTTTATTCCTGTGTTGAGGAGTTAAATATTGTTTCCGTACGTGTACATGAACGAATTGGTTTTAGAGAATGTGCCATTGCTTACTATATTCGTTTTGGGCAAAAAACGTATTGTATTTTCACAACAAAAAGCGAAAAAGGTAATTGGAAACGAAAATATCTTAAACTATCACGTGGTCTAGCCGCCAACATCTCTCTTGTTGAACAATAACCTTATTCTCTTACTTTTCGAGAGTTTCGCAAAATTTCGTGTTTCGTTTTTTTTAGCGCAAAACAAACGAAATAACACAAAAAATACGAAAAGTAAGAGAAAAGGTCTGTTATTTTTTTTGCGTTAATGTTCTGCGATCCATTTTTTGAAGGCATCTTCCGGTTTTGCTCCGTGATGGACAATATCTCGAACAGCTTGAATCATGGCGATTGGATTTTGGGCTTGAAAGATGTTGCGTCCCATATCGACACCGGCGGCGCCTTCGTTGATGGCGCGGTAAGCCATTTCCAGGGCGTCTTTTTCCGGCAATTTTTTACCGCCGGCAATCACAATCGGCACCGATACCGAATTGGTAACTTGCTCGAAATCTTTTTCGCAATAATATGTTTTTACCACGTGAGCCCCGTTTTCGGCGCAAATGCGGCTTGCCATTGCCAAATAGCGGGCATCGCGTACTAATTCTTTCCCGACGGC
>JAIRTV010000602.1 GCA_031254675.1 Planctomycetaceae bacterium
GCAATTTACCAAGTTTAACATTTGACTTTTCGCAAGAAATATTGCGAAAATCCCAACAACACATTTTACTAAATTTTCCATTGTCATTCTCCTTATTTTCTAAGGTTTTATGAAATTGATCGCGAAACGCTTGTCGAAAAACGACAAAATAAACGCAACACGATTAAACTAAGATTTAGAGTTTATGTTAACTGAAATAAAATGTCAAGGGGAACTTTTGACTTTTGAAAAAATTTTTGGTAATTATTCAATAGAATTTTTGTTAAAAAATCAACTCCAGATACTCTACATTTCGGCGAAAGACCGACCAAACGAGAGAAACATCAACACAACAACGATCTGCGAGTTGCTCCGCAAACTTGTGCAACCCAACAGGAAAACCAATCTATCGTGATCGTTTGGAACAATACACGTTATCAACATTGCAAGTTTGTTGTCCGACTTTTTCTCGCGATTCAAGCGTTCTACGTAATAATGAAAAAATATTCGTTGGCGAAGTGTAGGGTCTCTTGATATTTTTTGCAATAGTTGGTATAATTTGCCGATTAACAGATTGGGTACGTTTTTTCTTGAGCGGTGCGTTTTTATTTCCTATGAGGTACGTTGTATGCTTTCTTTATTGCGAACATCGTTGTATGAATGGCATGTTACTCAACACGCTCAAATGGCGGAATGTGAGGGTTGGGAAATGCCGAAACAATACACGTCAATTCTTGATGAATACGAAACAGCCAGAAAACGTGTTGGTCTGGCAGACATCTCCCATAAAGGCAGACTGTTTTTCTGGGGTCCCGGTGCCGGACAATTTCTCAACTCGCTCCTCAGCAGGAATATCATAACCATCAAACCAGGACAAATATGTCATGCCCTACTCCTCAATGAACAAGGAGGAATTTTAGATAATCTGTTAGTAGGACATTTTCGACGCGAAACTTCAGAAATGTCATTTTACTACATTGTCGTCAATGCCGCCAATCGCGAAAAAGATGTCGCCCACTTCAAGCAATTTCTAACACCCGAAATCGCCAACAAACCAAAAAATGAAGTCTATTTTTCCGACGAAACCAATGAACAAGGCATGATTGTGATTCGCGGTCCTCGCTCGCTCGAACTGTTAAAACCACTGTTTCAACGCGATATTTCAGCATTGCCCTATTATTCAGGGCTCGAAACATCTCTTGCATTTGGCGAACGTTGGGCGTTGGTGTTCCGAACCGGTTGCTCAGGAAAAGAAGGATTCGAAATTATTTTAGAATCATTTTTTATCGAACAATTCGTTACCGATCTTTTGCGGAAAGGACAAATCTTTGGAATTTTGCCGGTTGGCTTTGCGGCAATGGATATTATTCGGCAAGAATCCGCAATGCCAGTTTACGGGAACGAATTAGATGAATCCGTGACTCCCTTCGAAGCCGGACTTGCTCATCTTGTGCATTTGGAAGAACACGATTTTCCCGGTAGCAACATACTGCGTGACCCCAAAACCGCAACTCCACAAAAAATACGTATTGGTCTCGAAATTTCCGGCGACTATCCGGCTTGCCAAAACGACGAAATCTGGTCAGAACAAAAAAAAATCGGATGGATTACCAGCGGAATATTTTCACCAATACTTCAAAAAAATATTGCGATGGGCTATGTTTCCCGCGAATTTTCCCAAACCGATCAAGTCCTCAATGTCAAAATCGGCAACAATATAAACAATGCTGTTGTCGTACCACTACCGTTTTACAGATAAACGGGAAAAGCGGTAGTTGTTAGCCAAAAAAGCGGAAACGTTTTGGGAAGTTCTGATTTCGTCTCTCCAATTTCTGAAGCCGAAGTTCCAACACGGATTGATAATCTTCTAAAATTGCTCTTTGTCCCGGAGCAGTAATTTGTTATACTTGCCGCCGATAAGAATTAGGAATATTACAACCATTTCGGCAAAACTATTTACTTGAAAACGCTTTATGGCAAGTGAAGGCGGAGACAAAACACATGAAGCAACCCCGCGCCGACGAGAACAGGCACGCGAACAAGGTCAAGTCGCCAAAAGTCAAGATTTAGCAGCGGCATTAGTTCTTTTGTTTGCGATCATTCTGTTGATGACGCTCGGCAAACAAATCGCCGAACATTTTGCCAATTATTCACGGGTCATGTTGAGCGATCCACTGTTCCTTATTCCAGAAAATACAGACAAGGACGGATTGAATCAATCCGTAATGAACGAGTTTTACAAAACAGTATTATCGTTTATGCGACCGGTGGGACTCTTTTTTCTGTTGCTGCTTCTGGTTGCGGTTTTAGCCAATCTCGCACAGATTGGTTTTCTTTGGTTGCCGGATAAACTTGGTTTCGATATGACGCGGCTCGATCCAATTAAAGGATTCGGTCGGATTTTTTCAATGCAAAGTGTGATGCGGCTGTTAATGGGAATCATTAAAATTACAATTTGTGCATTGGTTGCCTATTATGCGGTTCGCGGCGAAATTGGTACGATTCTCAATTTGACGGAAAATGACGAAAATCAAATATCGGCTTATCTGGTATGGACATTGCTTATGATTGCGCTGAAAGTGGCAGTGGCGTTGGTGATTATTGCCATTCTCGACTACATGTACCAGAAATGGAAATTCGAGCAAGACCTTCGTATGTCACAAGAAGAAATGCGTGAAGAAATGAAAAACATGCTTGGCGATCCACAAGTTCTTGGCAAGCGTCGTCAAATTCAGCGCGAAATGGCAATGAAACAACGTGGAGGAGTTCAAGGAACATCAGATGCAGATGTTGTTGTCACGAACCCAACTCATTACGCCGTAGCGTTGAAATTTGATCCCGAAACGATGGATGTTCCGATTGTCGTGGCGAAGGGCGCCGATTTTTTGGCACAACAGATTCGGAAAATTGCGCTGGAACACGGGATTCCTATTATCGAAAAGAAACTTCTTGCTCAGGCGTTGTTCAAAACGGTTGAGATTGGTCAACCGGTTCGTGAGACGGAACATTTGATTGCTTTAGCGGAGATTTTGGCGTATGCTTATCGTCTTTCAGGACGAAATATCGAAGACGAACTCCGACGACTTCGACACCACGCGGCTTAAAAACAAACATGAAAATTTGTGGTTTGAGAATTGCGGTTGAACGGAGGATTTTGTTCTCTGGGGTTGACGCTTATTTTCTGCAATCTCAACCGCAATTTGCCAACCATACTTTATTCTTCTTGATAGATGAAACACGCAATTCGATTTGAGAATGATTCGTTATATTTTTCTGCGTCGCATTTTATTACTTTTGGCGATCCGGAAAAAGTAGAAGCACTTCACGGTCATAATTTCCGGTTGAAGGCGGAGATTTCGGGACCGATGAATTGTCGTGCTTATGTGGTTGATTTTGTGATTGCGTATGATGCGTTGAAACGAATTTGTGAAACGTTGTCGCATAAGGTGTTATTGGCACGTGATCATCCGTATATCAAGATCAAAACGGTTGATGATTTGGTGAAGGTGACGATGCCGCCGTTGAGTTGGTCGTTTCCGAAAGAAGACACGTTGATCTTGCCGATTAAAAACACAACCACCGAATCCTTGGCGGAATATATTGCAACTGTTTACCGTCAATCTTTGGAAAGCGATTCTGCGTTTGAATATCCTTCGTTTCAATATTTAATTACGATTGAGTTGGAGGAGTCGCCTGGAATGTGGGCGGTTTTCCAAAATTGATCACAATGTCTAAACGATTGATAACCGATTGAAGAAGTTATGGATGCGGAAAGTTTTTCGTTCTTTTGGAAGGGGGTTCTATTGGGGGTTCATGCTGGAATTTCTCCAGGACCGGTAACAACATTGCTTGTAACGGAATCTTTGTTGCATGGTCGGCGTGCCGGAATGAGGATTGCTTTTGTGCCGGTGTTGACGGATTTGCCGGTGATTGCGATGATTATTCCGCTGCTCTATTATTTGATGTTGGATGCAACCACAATGATTGCGATTATTTCTATGGTGGGAGCGTTTATTCTTTGTGGTTTTAGTTGTGAGAGTTTTTCGGTTACGGCGTCGCGATATGAACGGGGCGATGTGGAACGAGTTTCGTTATTGCGGGCGGTGGGAATGAATTTTTTTAATCCGAATTTATACATTTATTGGATGACGATTTGTGGACCGTTGGCGGTGTCTGGTTTATCTTGTGGTTGGTCAACGATGTTTTTATTTCTCACAACATTTTATGTGAGTATAACGTTGGTTAAACTGAGTCTTTCGTTGGCGGTGGGAAGTGTTCGGCAACG
>JAIRTV010000625.1 GCA_031254675.1 Planctomycetaceae bacterium
ATGCTCAGCAACATCCGAACCAAACCAATCTTAACTCCAATTTATCGACATCCCGATACCGCCATTATACGCGATCTTGATCTTCATTTTGACGGTCAACGAATTATGTTTTCGTCCATCAATCAAAATGGACGTTGGGCGGTGTTTGAAGTTGGAATTGACGGTCAAAATCTTCGCGAACTCACTCCCAATGACCAACTCGATATTGATTGGTTTGATTCTTGCTATTTGCCGGAAGAAGGACAGATTGTTTCGGCTTCCACCGCCGGAATGCAAGGATTGCCCTGTGAAAACGGCGGACGGGTTATGGTGAATCTTTACCGCGTGGCAACAGAAACAAAAAAAGTTCGGCAACTAACATTTGAACAAGACAGCGATTGGCATCCGAGTGTGATGCACGATGGACGTGTTATGTATTTACGTTGGGAATATTCGGATATTCCCCATTACATGAGCCGAATCCTTTTCGCAATGCAACCCGACGGACGCCAACAACGCGCAATTTGGGGAAGCGGTTCTTATTTTCCAACCGCATTCAAAAATCCACGTGTTGTTCCCGGTCATTCCAGTATGGTTGTCGGAGTGGTCAGCGGACATCACACCGCTGGCGGCGGTATTTCCGAAGCAGGACGATTGCTCTTGATTAACCCCCAACTCGCCTCAAAATATCCCATGCGCTACGACCCCACCTCAAAAGAATGGGCAGCACCGTTGACGCATTTGAATATCTTCCCACGTGTTTTTCCAAAAGAACAAACCGGTTGCGTTCAGGAAATTCCGGGTTATGGGCGTGATGTTGTCGGCAATGTTTACGATAATCAGGGCGGAGCCGCAACCTATCGGTTTATTTATCCGTTTCCGCTTAGTGAAAATTATTTTCTTGTCAGTATGAAACTTGCTGATCAGGGTATGTTTGGACTTTATCTCGTTGACCGTTTCGATAATATTACGAAAATTATGGAACTTCCCAACGATTCGCTGCTCCAGCCGATTCCAATCACCGCACGGCAACATCCACCGGTTCGCACTGACTTGACCAATCCCGAAAGTAAACAAGGAACTATGTTTATCACCGATGTTTATCAAGGAGGTGGTCTGAAAGGAGTTCCACGCGGAACCGCAAAATCGTTGCGAATTTTTGCTTATCATTTCGGTTTTCGAAAAAGCGGCGGACATGAATCAGTTGGAATGGTATCAAGTTGGGATGTGAAACGAATTTTAGGAACCGTTCCAATAGAAGAAGATGGTTCCGCAAGTTTCAATGTTCCGGCAAACACGCCAATTTCAATTCAGGTTCTGGATGCGGAAGGTCGAGCAATTCAGTTGATGCGATCCTGGACGCTTTGCATGCCCGGTGAACAGCAAGCCTGTATTGGTTGCCACGAAACGCCTTTGGAAGTTACGCCGAATAAACGTGTTGCCGCTGCAAACCGACCACCAAGCGAAATAACACCGTTTTATGGTTCTGCAAGACCTTTCGGTTATGAAACGGAAATCCAACCAATGCTCGAAAAAAATTGTGTGGCTTGCCATAACGATGTGAACAAAACCGAACGTAAAATGCTTTCGTTTGAAGCACATAATACCGGCAATTGGCGTACAGATACTTCGTATTCGGCATTGAATCCGTTTACATGGCGTCCTGGTCCTGAAGGCGATCTCGATATGTTGCCGCCAATGGATTATCACGCCGGAGTGAGTGAATTGGTTCAGATGCTCAAAAAAGGACATTACGGTGTTCAATTGGACAAAGAAGCATGGGATCGAATTTATACGTGGATTGATTTGAACGTTCCGTATCGGGGACATTGGGTTAATCCCGAATTTGAAAAACGACGCTTGGAACTCTCGAAACTTTACGCCGATCTGGACACAAACCCAGAAGAAGAATATCGAACTTCATTATCGACGGTTGAGAAAATTGAAGTGCAAAAATTAACTCCAACCCAACTGGATGAAATTGTTCAAAAATACAAGGTAACAGATTCGTTGACGGTTTCTAATTGGCCTTTTGATCAATCAACGGCGGTGAAAATGCAACGCGAAAACAATCATCTTCAAACGAAATTGGTGCTTGATCTTGGCAAAGAACCGGAACCAACACCGGAACATGGTTTGCCCGGTGATCCCTCTTGGGCATGGCGACCAATTCGAGGACAAGAAAAATCACCGCCGATTGTTGCAACGAAAATTGAGTTGGGAAACAATCGTCAAATTTCGTTTGTGAAAATTCCTGCTGGTGAATTTATTATGGGGCAATCGGATGGATTCCCCGATGAACGAAAACGCAAAATTGTGAAAATTGCCAAACCGTTTTGGATTGCAGAAACGGAAATTACGAACGGACAATACGGAATTTACAATCCAGATCACGACACACGTTACTTACGTGAAGACGGCAAGGATCATATTGTCCCGGGTTATATTGCAAATCATCCCGATCAACCGGTTGCGCGAATTTCGTTTCAGGAAGCCGAAATGTTTTGTCGTTGGCTTTCGGAAAAAACCGGTAAAACAGTAACATTGCCGACGGAATCGCAATGGGAATGGGCGGCGCGTGCCGGAACGGAAACGCCGTTTTGGTATGGAACTCGTGATACGGATTTTTCACAATATGCGAATCTTTCCGGTGCAGAAGTTCGTGAAACTTACACGACTTGGGAAAATGGGAGTACGGTTCACAAACGGCGACCTTATGCCCAAAATTCGATTTTTCCGTTACGCGATGATCGGTTTACGGACAAATGGTTTGTTGTCGATTATGTGAAACAATATGAACCGAGTCCTTGGGGATTGTACGATATGATCGGCAATGTTTGGGAATGGACTTATCCTGAACCCGACAATGCGTCGAATCGTCAAGTTGTTGCGCGTGGTGGAAGTTGGAAAGATCGCCCCAAAGTTGTCGGAGCGGCGACGCGAGTATGGTATGAACCTTGGCAAAAAGTAATGAATGTCGGCTTCCGACCAATTATCGCTGAATAATATAATATACGAAACGAAATATTATGCAAGCTGAAATCATTTCTAATGGGGATGAGTTGACCAGTGGGAAAATTCTCGATACTAATTCTCAATGGTTGAGTGTCCAATTGGCGGATATTGGTATTGCGGCATTATATCACACAACGGTTGGTGATGATTTGGCTGCAATGATTGATGTTCTTCGTATTGCGGTGGAACGCGCTGACCTGATTCTTTGGACAGGCGGTCTTGGTCCCACTGCCGACGATTTAACACGACAGGCAATTGCTGAATGTATTGGAGTACCGTTGGAAAAAAATGAACATTCAATGCAGTTGATTCAGGAAATATTCCAACGGCGCGGGCGTGAAATGCCGAAAGCCAATGAAGTTCAAGCGTTTCAACCACGTGGCTCAAAACCTATTCGCAATCCACACGGAACCGCACCCGGAATCGATCTCACTGTAACACGTTCAAAATCCGTCAAGGGTCGGCTCGATTTTTTTCGTATCATGGCTTATCCTGGTGTTCCGGCTGAAATGAAGGAGATGTGGCAGGATAGCGGTCAGCAAACTATTCAGAAAATGCTTGACCAATTAACCGGACAGAAACGAGTTTTGCGTTTTCGTGCCATTCATTCTTTCGGTTTGGGAGAAAGTCAAATTGAAGCAATGTTACCGGATATTATCAACCGAACACATGAACCCAAAGTTGGCATCACCGCAAATCAAGCAACCATCACTCTGCGAATTGTTGCCGAATCCGCAACTGAAGAAGAATGTTTCAAAAAAATAGAACCAACTGCAAATTTGATTTACAACACACTTGGTCAATTAATTTTCGGTGAAGGTGATGATCGGTTACAAGAAGTTGTATGTCGAAAATTAAATGCGTCGCGTAAAACGCTTGCGGTTATCGAAGCCGGAACACGTGGTTTATTGGCAGAAGCAATTGCCAGTTCAAAAGAACCGCCTAATTGTTTTGCTGGAGGAATTGTCTTGCCATCGAAACAACCAATTGATCCTGATGAAATGATTCGTCGTGGACGACGGCTTTTCAATGTGGATTATCTACTTTTGGTCGGAGCTTACCCAATCGGAAGACCAGACCGAAACCGAACAGAAGAAACGTTTGTTGCAGTCATCGACGCACGAAAAACCGATTTGCAGGAATCTATTATCGCTTTACAATATTATCCGTATGTCGGACACCCAGATATCATCGACGATCTCTACATTAAACGGGCAATTGATCTGTTGCGGAAAATAATCTGTTATACGTCTGATACTTGAAATTTCGTTTTCATTTTTTGTTGTATTTATTAAGAATCAGACAGCGTGCGAACAATAAATACTTTACGCGATAAAAATTTGGATTTTTGAGAAGTATAAAACATACGAAAATATCTAAACGAAAGTTTCATACTCTCAAAAAAACAAATGGATTGTGATGTTGTAATGTTATCGAGATGCGGTAATTTTGTTTGTACTTGACCAATAACCAATTATTCATTCATGGTGAATGGAATGGGTTTGTTGTTTACGTCAAAACATTCGATTTCGAGATGCTCAGGCCAAACATCAGGTTGAGCACGGATAACGATTTCTACATTGCCATCACGCTCAATCGTTGCCAGTTCGAGTCGTTTTTTATTGTTCAGATATTCAACAACATCGTCAGCAAGAATCACCCGAATTTTAACAATATTCGGATGTTGCGACGCAAGAACTAAAGCACGGAATACTTCCAATGCCATACTTTCCGGCGATTTAACCACTCCACCCCCATGGCAACAAGGACATTCCTGATACACACTTCTTTTCAGTGAAGGTCGGATACGTTGCCGCGTCATTTCAATCAAACCAAACGGACTGGTTCGCAAAATCTTGGTTTTGGCGCGATCACGTCTGATTGCATCACGAAGTGTTCGTTCAACATTACGGCGATGCGTTTCCTTTTTCATATCAATAAAATCGTTGACAATCACCCCACCAAGATCGCGTAACCGAATTTGTCTCGCGATTTCTTTTGCCGCAATAAGATTCATTTGATAAGCGGTTTCTTCGGCATTATCTTCTGTACGGAAACTGCCGCTATTTACGTCAATCGCAACTAAGGCTTCGGTCTGGTCAATAACCAGTGATCCCCCACCTTTAAGCGGAACACGCCGATGATTGATTTTTGAAATTTCTTTGTCAATACCGAATTTGTGGAAAATCGGTTCTTTACCTTCGTAAAATTGTAACCGATTGATATGTCGCGGCATCACGAATTGTAAAAATTCTTTTGCTCGTTCAAATGCGCTTTGTTCGTCGATGATGATAGAATCAATTTCTGAATTGAAAATATCGCGGATTGTTCGGATAATCATGTCGCTTTCCTCATAAAGATCGATTGGAGCAGGCATTTTTTTCAAGCGGCGAACAATCACTTTCCACAAGCGCATAAGATAGGCAAGATCGCGCGAAAGTTCTTTCTGTGTTCGGTCGGCTCCAGCAGTTCGGACAATAAATCCCAGCCCTTTGGGAGGATGTAACCCGTTCATCATGTCACGCAACCGTCGACGTAACGCTTCATCTTCAATTTTTCGCGAAACACCAACCCTGGCTAAAGACGGCATCAACACAAGATACCTGCCCGGAACACTAATATAAGTTGATAACGTTGGTCCCTTGTGACCAATACCTTCTTTAATCACCTGAACCAAAACTTCGTCACCACGTCGAAACACTTCCTGAATCGGTGGTTTGAAGCGTGGACGATTATAATTAGGACCATCGTCGGGAATGGTATTTCTACTGTTTCGATCATCGCGGTTTACACGATTCGCTTGTTCGCGTCGTTCTCTTTCTGCCCAGCCGGGAACTTGTCTAAAATAACATGGTTCAACATCACTGATATGAAGAAATCCATTGCGACCAATTCCAAAATCGACAAATGCTGCTTGGATACTGGGTTCCAAATTGACAACAACACCTTTGTAAATATTACCGACATAGTTATCATGGGCGGTGCGTTCGACATAAAGTTCTTCGAGCAAACCACTTTCGACAACAGCAATCCGGCATTCTTCGGGTTGCCGGACATTAATTAACATTTCCTGTTTCATCCTGTGCCTTTCCTCACGGCGGGAAAGCGCATACGTTGCTTATGGTCAAACCAAGCGATCTTTTGTGTGATTTTCTGTAGGATCGTCTATCAATCGGCATCGGGTTCGTTTGGGAAAAATACTTTTGAAAAGTTCCTTATCGAGTTTAAGAACCTGAAGGATTTCACGAATACCAGCTTCTGGACCATTTTGGGCTAAAATTTCAACAGTGAGCAGTCCGGTTTCCTGAGAATATTGAAGTTCACGCGTTGCCGCGCGGACATCGACTAACTTACCGTTGGACTTTTCAGCAATTACCGAATCTGCCGACAAAAAAGCGGAAACCTGATTGACTGTTTGAGAACGAAGTTCTTGGGGGACAATAAATTCAAATATTGAGGAGGCAAGCTTTGCTTTTGTTTCCTGCTCATCCAATTGTCGTATCGAATAGAAATCCAATCCCTTAACCGAACAACGATTTAAGTCGGTAAGAAGGGTGATCGGGTCAACCATTCCGGCGGACTCGTTCATTTCCAATTCGAGAACTTCATCGAAACCTTCAACTCCCAGAGCCAATGCAGAAGGAAAACTCATCCGAATTTTAGGATGAAAACCACCACTCATTGCTAACGGAAGTCGGGCACGCCGAAACAGCAATTCAAAGGAACGCATTAAATCCTT
>JAIRTV010000559.1 GCA_031254675.1 Planctomycetaceae bacterium
TTGTTAAGTGATAAATTTAGGGATATTGTTGTCAATCAGCCGAGAACAATCGGCTCAAAGAAAGTGAGGAATTTAGATCATGGCATCTGAAAAAATTATTGGAATTGATCTCGGAACAACCAATTCGGTGGTTGCGATTATGGAAGGTAAAGACGCTAAAGTTATTCCCAACGCCGAAGGAAATCGTTTAACTCCTAGTGTGGTTGCTTTTACGGACAGTGGTGAAAATCTCGTGGGCGAACCGGCACGTCGGCAAGCGGTTACAAATCCAACACGAACAGTTGCGTCCATCAAACGGTTTATGGGACGTCGCCACAGCGAAGTTGCCACCGAAGAAAAAATGGTTCCTTATAAAGTTGTCGGAAGTTCCGATGAATATGTCAAAGTTGAAATTGACAGCAAACAATATACTCCACCAGAAATTTCCGCAATGACTCTGCGCAAACTCAAAGAAGCTGCCGAAGCTTATCTTGGGCATAAAGTCAATAAAGCGGTTATTACGGTTCCGGCTTACTTCAACGACGCCCAACGTCAAGCAACCAAAGACGCCGGACAAATTGCCGGACTCGAAGTCGCTCGAATTATCAACGAGCCAACCGCTGCTTCATTGGCTTACGGTTTGGATAAAAATGTCAATCAAAAAATCGTTGTCTTCGATCTTGGCGGTGGAACATTCGACGTGTCTTGTCTGGAAGTTGCGGACGGAGTTTTTCAAGTTCTCAGCACAAACGGCGATACTCATCTCGGTGGTGATGATTTTGACGAAGTGTTGATCAACCATGTCGCCGAACAGTTTAAGTCCGAACAAGGTATTGATTTACGGAAAGACGCGATGGCTCTACAACGGCTTCAGGAAGCCTGCGAAAAAGCAAAACGTGAACTTAGTTCCGCTCAGTCAACCGATATCAATTTGCCGTTTATTACCGCTGATCAAAACGGTCCGAAACATTTGCAGATGAAATTGACTCGCTCCAAGTTTGAACAATTAACCGACCATTTAGTTGAACGTTGTCGCGGACCGGTTATGCAAGCGTTAAAGGATGCGAAATTATCGTCGTCTCAGATTGATGAAGTGGTGTTGGTTGGCGGTTCGACACGAATCCCGAAGGTTCAGGATATGGTGCGAACAATTTTCGGCAAAGACCCACATAAAGGTGTGAATCCTGATGAGGTCGTGGCGGTGGGCGCGGCAATTCAAGGAGCGGTGCTTGCGGGGGAAGTTCGCGATGTGTTGCTGCTGGACGTAACACCGTTATCGCTCGGAATTGAAACGCTTGGCGGTATTATGACGAAACTTGTCGAAAGGAATACAACAATTCCAACGGAAAAGAAACAAGTTTTTAGTACAGCGGACGATAGCCAAACTGCCGTAACGATTAAAGTTTATCAGGGTGAACGTGAAATTGCGGCTCATAACCGGCTTTTAGGTCAGTTCAATTTGGAAGGAATTCCGCCCGCGCCGCGTGGTGTTCCGCAAATTGAGGTTTCGTTTGATCTTGATGCCAACGGGATTCTAAATGTTTCGGCGCGGGATTTGGGTACGAAAAAAGAGACAAAAGTTCGTATTGAACAATCGTCTGGTCTTTCCAAAGACGAGATTGAAAAAATGCAGCACGACGCCGAACTTCACGCCGACGAAGATAAAAAACGCCGTGAATTGGTCGAAGCGAAAAACAATGCAGAATCAATGTGTTTCCAACTGGAAAAGTTGCTCAAAGAAAATGATGCGAATTTGAATCAAACAGACAAAGATGCAATCAATGCGGCGATTGGTAAAACCCGTGAAGCGGTTACGACAGATGATTTGGCGAGTATCAAATCGGCAACCGAACAATTGGAACAGGCATCGCACGCCATGAGCAAGGCAATGTATGAAGCCGCTGCCGCTGCCAACGCCGCCAAACAAGGTGCCGAAACCGCCGAAGCAATGGGTGCGAATCCGCAAGCAAAAGGTGATGACGACGCAATTGATGCGGAATTTGAAGTCAAAAGTTAAATATTGGTAACACGGTTACGTCGGTCTCCAATTCCAATGGCAAATTCGTAACTTAAAAATTGAAAACCAATTATTGAAAACTGATCGTTGATAGTGGAGAATAGCAAATGCAATTTTCCACTATCAATTTTTTTTGTATATTCATGACACTTTAAAATTCGATTTTTGCAATAAAAACGGAAGAACACAAAATTTTATCATTTTTTTCTGTGTGTTTCGTATGCAAAAACCGAACTTGAAAGTCAAGAGGAATAAATCAAAAATAATCAATAAAATAAATGAGATTGTCTATTTTAGGATTTCTTGCTACGGAGGTTGTTTTGTTTGGAAAATTAAGCGAAAATAAAGTTTGTCAAAAATGAATTTTCATCCTTGCGAAAATTCCACTGATTGATTACGTATTTTTGATATTTTGCGGAAGTTGTTTACTTTCAGTAACATTGCTGTTGCAATGATTGCCGAAACGCCGTAAAAACAGTTACCAACAAAAACATCCAACGTGAATACCCATCTGCTCGACTTTTCCGCAACCATGCGGCGAATTATGCAACATCCCACGGCAAGTTTTTCAAATCTTGCGGAAGGGTTGGAGAATATTCATGTTCATTTACCGGTTGCTTCTGTTGAGCGGTTGCGCGGTAATCCCGAAACGGTCGCCCGCGAACTCAACCTTTGCGACCAAGAGGAAATCTATCTCTTTTGTTCCACCGAAGAAGAAATCAAACGCCTTTCCGAATTGTTTGCCGATCTGAAACCACTCA
Source organism: Planctomycetaceae bacterium (assembly GCA_031254675.1). Taxonomy (GTDB): domain Bacteria; phylum Planctomycetota; class Planctomycetia; order Pirellulales; family Thermoguttaceae; genus WRKP01. The sequence goes on from JAIRTV010000559.1 coordinate 2,758, forward strand.
AAGAAAAACGATTACATTTCATCAAAGGTCGGCTTTCGTCTGGATTCAAACTGTTGCGAAAAACAAAAAAAGAATTAACAAAACAAACAATATCAACTCCCAATGTTCCGTCTTCTTGTTCTTCATTCCTTTTGCTTTCTGTTTCGGAATTGCTGGAACGTCAGGAACTTCGCCGCCCCAAACGTCGCCAACTCGGACAAGTGATTGATTCGTTCCTTGACTTGAAACCGGGAGATTTTGTTGTTCATGTTGCGCACGGAATTGCCCGTTATCGCGGCATTGAAACTCTCATGAAAGGACAACAACACGAAGAACATCTTCATCTGGAGTTCGCGGATTCGCAAGTTCTTTACGTACCCATTTCAAAAATCGGGCTTGTCCAGAAATATGTTGCGGGTAACAAATATCGACCTAAGTTAGCGAAAATCGGAAGTCAACTTTGGGCACGTCACAAAAAAACGGTTCAGGAAGCGGTTTTTGATCTTGCGGAAGAGATGATCGAACTGCAAGCACGACGCGAAGCCAAACCCGGTATTGCTTTTCCAGCGGATTCCGATTGGCAACGAGAATTTGACGCCTTATTTCCGTTTCGCGAAACAAACGATCAACTCGTTGCAATTAGAGAAGTCAAACACGATATGGAACTTTCACGTCCAATGGATCGATTACTTTGCGGCGATGTCGGGTTTGGAAAAACGGAAATTGCTATTCGTGCAGCGTTCAAAGCGGTTGATGCGGGTTATCAGGTTGCTGTTTTGGTGCCGACAACTATTCTCGCCGAACAACACGCCAAAACTTTTGCCGAACGTATGCAGGAATTTCCGATTACTGTTGCGGCAATGTCACGCTTTCAGTCAAAAGCGAAACAAAAAAAAATTATCCAACATCTTGCAGATGGAACGATTGATATTGTTATTGGAACGCACCGGATTGTTTCTGCGGATATTTCATTTCAAAATCTAGGGTTGGTGGTGATTGACGAAGAACAACGTTTTGGTGTTCATCACAAGGAACGATTAAAATTGTTTCGGGATTCGATTGATGTACTGACCATGACGGCAACGCCTATTCCGCGAACGTTACATTTTTCCTTGTTAGGAATTCGGGAAATCTCCAATCTGGAAACACCGCCGGAAGATCGTTTAGCGGTGGAAACGCGAGTTGTTCGGTTTGACGACGAATTGATTCGTTTGGCGGTGTTACGAGAATTGAATCGGAATGGTCAAATATTTTTTGTTCATAATCGGGTGTACGATATTGAAGAGTTTGCCGGACGGATTCAACGTATTGTGCCGGAATGTCGGATTGGAATTGGTCATGCTCAGATGCCGGACGATGAATTGGAACGTGTCATGAAATCGTTTGTTGATCATCAATTCGATATGCTTTTGAGTACAACTATTATCGAAAGCGGTTTGGATATTCCGAACGCAAATACAATATTTATTGATGAAGCGGATCGTTACGGTTTGGCGGATTTGCACCAACTTCGTGGACGAGTGGGACGTTATAAAAATCAGGCGTATTGTTATCTTCTGCTGGGACGCACGCAAATGCTTCATTCGCAAGCGGCAAAACGTCTTCGGGCAATTGAGGAATACGCTCATCTGGGAAGTGGATTTCATTTGGCAATGCGTGATCTTGAAATTCGTGGCGCAGGCAATATTTTAGGTACTCAACAAAGTGGTCATATTGCGGCGGTTGGTTACGAAATGTATTGTCAATTTCTCGAAACAGCGGTTCGGACACTAAAGCAATTGCCGCCGAAAACGGTTGTGGATGTGGAAATTGATTTACCGGGTGTTGCGCTAATTCCGATGTCGTATGCCGCTGATCAACGAATTAAGATTGATCTTTACCGACGGCTGACTCGCGTAACAACATTAGACGAATGTACTGATTTACGCAATGAAATGATTGACCGGTTTGGTCAACCGCCGCCGGAAGTGCAACGATTATTGATGCATGCTAAAATTAGGGTTCTGGCGCATCGTTACCGGATTCGAACTGTTCGAATCGAATCCGGTATTGTTGATAAAAATTGGTTTGTTGTGTTTAATTACGTTTCGCAACCGCTCATGGATAAACTCGACGAAAAATTGAAACGTCAAAACAAAACAATCCGTTTTACGCAAGATCGTAATGCTTATATTCCGTTACCGTCCAATATATCGAGTCATTCTGATCCTGATGTTCTACTTCGATTGGTTATTGAAATTCTGTCCGAAGCAGAAAGTAAATCGTAAACATAAATCATCAACATGAATTGGATTAATTTCAGTAAAATGGTTCGGGTGAGCGTTTTGATTCCCTCAATGAGCAACTCACTTCATTCAACGTCAACGCCTTCTTCGCGCTTCTCGTAAAAATGATGCGTACTATTAACGTGATTTCAGAATTGATGCAAATGTTGTAGAGAGACTGTGATCAATGTCTTCGAAAAGATTGAACTCCTAATCAGCAAAATACCAAAACAACAAAAAAGAAAATCAAATCCACCACCACAAAAAAATAAATACAACACAAAATTCGACGGAAATAATGAAAAATAAAGAACTTAAGTCCTTAACTTAATACGTGTGGGTTGCCCACCTTTTACTAAATTTTGGCGAAGCACCTTCCGTTTGCTCTTGACATATCTTGCGGATTTACTTTATACTTAACGCCGACAAAAAAGTAGCAAGAATCTTTTTGCCCATCTCTGATAAACATTTGATCAATATTTGATAAATGTAACATCATTCGGAATGTGAGAAAAATTCTTGATATTTGCGCTCATTTAACTTACTCCAACTTAACTCACTTTAACCAATCGGAAAAAATTATGGACAGTAATCGTCGGCATCGTTTAGCACAAAACGAATTGGCTCGTTGGTTTATTACACAATATGAAGAATGGCTCAAACCGAATGCCTATTGGATTGGCGGAGGAGCGATTGCGATTCTGGTTTTACTGGGAGCTTTTTTCGGTTCTGCCGGAATATCAGAATGGAATAAAACGCAAATCTGGAACGGATATTACACCGCCATTCACTCCGAAAATAGTGCGGACGCCTTAGAATTATTGGCGGTTACTTCGAAAGGAAGTATCGCCGAACAAGCACGTTTGACATTAGCGCAAATCCGACTCGGTGAAGGATGTCATCTGTTGCTAACCGATAAACCCAAAGCAACAGAATTGCTCGAAAAATCAGTCCAACAATTCCAACTTATCCAATCCGGCACAAAAGATAAAGAGATACTTTTACAAGCAAGTTATGGTCTTGCTCAGACATGGGAGACATTGGCTGCTGTGCGTGTTGGAAAAAATGACCTCGCCGAAGCGGAAAAAGAGTACAAAAAAATCGCCGAACAATATTCAAACGAATTTCTCGGACAAAAAGCAAAAAAACAATTACTGCTTATTGCCCGTACAAATACGCAAAAATTTTTCGAACTCGCCGCCGCAAAAGTGACCGAACCCCCAAAACAAGACGATTTCAAAGTCGAAATTGATAAAACCGATCCATTTCTCAATAATTCTCAAGATTTTGATATTCAAAAAGCGTTGGGTGGTGATTCGACTCCGAAAAATGAATCGAACACGAATGATCACGCCGCGGATTTGTTGGAAAAACCAACGGAAACAAAAATAGAACCCCTTACCGAAAAACCTGATGAGAAATCAGATAAAGATTCGGGCAAGGATTCGGACGGAAAATCAGACGAAAATTCCGAAAAAACTCCAGAGCAACCACAGCAAGAAAAAAAGACCGAGTAATATTTTATCGTGGAATTTTTATTTGAAACGCTCAAAAGACGGGCAATGTTTCGCCGAAATATTGTATCGGCAATAAAAGATTACGAAACGCGATACCACGCCGGCATGGAAATTTTGGTCATTTTGGAATAAGCCGGCGTCGCAATTCCACTGAAAGATACTTCCAATTGAACAGAAATTGTTTTCGATGCGAGCATTTTATCGGCATGCAATAGATCAATAATTGATTGAAGACCAACCGGTTTCATCGAAAAAACACCTTTAGAATCAACCTC
>JAIRTV010000029.1 GCA_031254675.1 Planctomycetaceae bacterium
GAAAAAAAATCACACGAAATGATACCGCCAAAATCTTCGCCAAGTAAACCGAACAATTCGGCACTACTGCGACCACCAATATGAAACACCGAAAAATCAGAGCCTCGCAACATCCAAACCCAAAAACGTTTGCCATTCAACTTTCAACCCGTCTCGTCCGAATGGACATGTTTCTCTAAACGCAAACGCGATAACAATTCCTGATATGGTTCTGCCAACGATTTGGATACTTTTTGAACTTGCTTGTCTAAAAAACCGGTCGAAATTTTAATGTTGAGGACATCGTTGAAAAAATGCTGCATTGTGCGATACGATAAATAATCTGCGCTTGCTCGGAAATAATACGCCTAAACTCGGCATTTCTCGCTCCAATCGCAATACCTTCGATTCAATACTTTCAAGTAAAATTCTCATAACCAAATTATACAAATCGCAAAAAAAACACGCAAGAGAGAAAATTACCGTGAACGCTTACTACCTTCGATTCGATACTTTCAAGTAAAATTGTCATAACCGGATTATACAAATCTCAAAAAAAACACGCAATAGAGAATATTACCGTGAACGCTTACGCCGTAATCTATCGTAAATTATCGACTTCAAGCAATTACAGTGACATTCGAGACTGTTACCCGATTATTTTTGAACGATTTGCGGGCAACTCTTGCTTTATTCTGGGAGAGCAGGTATAAAATAGCAATGTGGGTTGTGATTGTTGTCTCCTGTTCAGTTTTGATCCGCTCCTAGAATGTTTACATACCGCTAACGAAAATTCCTCCGAAATATTCAAAAACAAATGATCCGTAATAAAACAGTTTACGTAGTGGATGCGCATGGGATTTTATATCAATTATTTCATGCGTTGCCGCCGATGACCAGTCCGCAAGGAGAACCGGTTGCGGCGGTATACGGTTTTGCCCGTGATCTTTTTTCGCTTCTCGAAAAACATCATCCCGATTATTTTTTTTGTGCTTTTGACATGCCGGCGCCAACTTTTCGTGCGGAAATTTACAGCGAATACAAAGCCAACCGCAGCGCAATGCCGGATGATTTGCGTCCACAAATTGGTTTTGCTCGTGAAGTTCTTGACGCTATGGGTGTGTTGCCGCTTGGAATTTCCGGTTTCGAAGCCGATGATATTTTGGCAACGGTTGCCCGAATGGTTGCCGAAAAAAACGGTCAATGCGTTCTTGTTACATCCGACAAAGATTGTCGGCAACTCATTAACGCACAGGTTTCATTATTCAATCTTCGTAAGCAAAGTTTTTATCGTAGCAAAGAATTGTTTGACGATTGGCATATCAAACCGGAACAAGTTGTTGATTTTCAGTCGTTGGTTGGAGACTCAACCGATAATATTCCTGGTGTGCCGCTTATCGGTCCCAAAATTGCTTCCGAATTATTGAACAAATTCGGCACTCTCGAAAATATTTTTGAACACGTTTCTGAAATTGCCGGAAAAAAACGGCAAGAAAATATTACTAACAATAAAGAACTTGCTTTTATGAGTCGGCAACTTGTCAAATTGCGTAACGACGTGCCGATTGAAATAGATTGGACTGCCAACGAATATAACGGAATCGACAACGAAAAATTACAAAAATTATTCCACCGGTTCGGTTTTAAATCGTTACTTCAAAAAATTGAGTCAACCAACAGTCTTGATTATGGCAACAGTGTTCAAAACGACAACACGAAAAATGTAACAACGTTTAATTTTCAGACGGTTGATCAACCGGAATTATTTGACGAAAAACAAAAGGGATCAGCGAAAAAGCTGTTTCACAAACTCGAAAATCCAATCTATCATCTTGTTGATACACCGGAAAAATTTGACGATTTTTTCAGACAACTCAAAGTGCAACAACTATTTTCGTTTGATACCGAAACGGCTCCGATAGAAAACCGATTCGACGCCACATCGCCGCGTTACACGGCGATTGTTGGTATGTCGTTTGCGTGGACGAACAACGAAGCGTGGTATTTACCGTTTCGCGGACCGCTCGGAGCGGTAACACTCAATCAGCAGCAAATTCTCGAAACACTTCGTCCTGTTTTAGAAAATCCAACGATTGAAAAAATCGGACAGAATTTGAAATACGATATTGTTGTGTTGCGCAATGTCGGAATTTATTTATGCGGTTTGGTGTTTGACACGATCATTGCCGATTATTTGTTGCGCAACGAAATGAACCATAATCTTGATGATATGGCGAATTATTATTTGCAACATGAAACGATTAAAATCGAAGAACTGATCGGCAGCGGGAAAAAGCAACGTCTTATGAGCGAAGTTCAAACCGATGTTGTTGCCGATTATGCGGGAGAAGATGCTCTTGTCGTCTGGCATCTTTATCCGTTACTCAAATATCAGCTTGAAGCGTTTCCGGAAATGGCAAAATTATTTTATGACATAGAAATTCCGCTCGTCGAAGTTCTTGCCGACATGGAATTTGCCGGTGTTACGGTGGACACGTCTATGTTACGAGAATTAAGTGGTCGTTTCACTCGAAAGCAACAAAAACTTGAAACGGAAATCTATCAACTTGCCGGTCATGAATTTAATGTTGCCTCGCCGAAACAATTAGCAACCGTTTTATTTGACGAATTGGGATTGAGAAGTGTACGAAAAACTAAGACCGGACAAAGTACGGATATTGAAGTTCTTGACGAATTATCTTCAGAACATCCGTTGCCGGCGAAAGTTGCGGAACATCGGCAATTGTCGAAACTTAAAGGAACTTATGTTGATGCGTTACCGGAATTGATTCATCCGATAACCGGACGGATTCATAGTTCGTTTAATCAGGTTGTTACGTCAACGGGACGATTGAGTTCGAGTCATCCGAATCTGCAAAATATTCCTGTACGAACCGCCGAAGGCAGAGAAATTCGTAACACATTCAAGCCGGGTCAAGAATTTGATTTTCTATTGTCGTGCGATTATTCTCAAATTGAACTTCGTGTACTGGCTCATTTTTCCGGCGACGAACGGCTTTGCGAATCTTTTCGTAACAATGAAGATATTCATACCCGGGTTGCCGGCGAAGTTTTTGGTGTTGCGATTTCTCAAGTTGATTCGGATATGCGACGTATTGCCAAGACGGTCAATTTCGGCGTGATTTATGGACAATCGGCATTTGGGTTGGCAAAACAACTCGGAATTGATCAAAAAGAAGCACAAAAATTTATCAATGGTTATTTTGACAAATATTCAAGTATCCGAATTTATCTTGAAACAATTTTAGATGATTGTCTTGCCAAAGGTTATGTAACAACTCTTTTTGGGCGTCGCCGTTATTTTCGCAACGGAATTAGAGGTTTGCGTAAAGGCGGTCTCAATCGTTCGGAGCGCGAAGCAATCAACACCGTAATTCAAGGCACTGCCGCCGATTTAATGAAACAAGCAATGATTCGGTTACGCGATCAATTGCCGAAAGAATTGAAAACAAATTTACTGCTCCAAATTCACGACGAACTCGTTTTTGAAGTTACAAAAAAAGATGCCGAAAAAGTGAAACAAATTGTTGTTGAAACCATGATGCTTGATCAACCGCTTCGTGTGCCATTGGTCGTGGATGCAGAACTTGGGAAACATTGGCAATAGACAAATTGTTAGTAATTGTTCAGAAAATTTCCGGTTTATCGTTTGTGTTATTTTTGTTATTGTTGCATTAGTTTATTTTAATTGTGATGACTTTTTTAGCTTTTATCACCAGTCCTTTGATGGGGATTTATTTTCTTTGTGCTGTTTTTGGCGGAACACTAATCATTTTGCAACTGTTAATGATGATTTTTGGTATTGGCGATGCCGATATTGATGACGGCGTGAGCAGTGGCGATCTGAGCGATGGCAGCGATATTGACGGACTCGCGCAAACGGCGGATATTTTCAAAGTTTTATCACTTCGAACGATTATTGCGGGAATTACGTTTTTCGGATTGGGAGGATTAGCCGGATTAACCGGCGGAACGTCAAAATTTGTTTCTGTTATTTTGGCAATCGCATCCAGTTTAATTGCTATTTATCTTGTTTATTATCTTTACTTGTTGCTCGCCAACTTGAAATCGGACGGCTCCATTTCAGAAAAAACATTAGTTGGCTCTTTGGGCAATGTGTACATTAAAATTCCTGCAACAGGAACCGGCAAAGTGCTTATCAATCAGCAAGAACGAACAATGGAATATGAAGCGATTACCGCCAGCGGCGAACTTAAATCAGGAACGCCTATTGTTGTTGTCCGTGTTGTTTCTCCAACCACGGTTGAAGTAAAACCGTGTTGAAAATTCAACGAATATTCCACTGAATCAACATTAGCACAAAGCAATATTCTATGTAACAAATAGAAAATTCTGGAACAAAATTTTGTAACGATTTTAGTGCGATTCGGAAACTTCGCGGATTTTTAAGAGTTGTTCGAGAAAATGTTCGAGTCGGTTAAGCGGTAACATATTTGCGCCGTCGCTGGGCGATTTTTCCGGTTGAGGATGTGTTTCAAGAAACAAAGCATCCACGCCCACCGCCATTGCCGCTCTTGCCAATGGTTCAATCATTCTGCGGTTGCCTCCCGTCGAAGTGCCAAGCCCACCCGGTTCTTGCACGCTGTGTGTGGCGTCAAAACAAACCGGAACACCAAAATCCCGCATAATAATAAGCGATTGCATATCGTTCACCAATCGACCGTAACCAAAAAATGTTCCGCGTTCACAAAGCAAGATATTTCGACAACCCGACAATTCCAATTTTTGAACGATATTTTGCATGTCCTTAGGAGCGAGAAATTGTCCTTTTTTGACATGGACAGCTTGACCGGTGGACGCCGCCGCAACCAATAAATCCGTTTGACGTGACAGAAAAGCCGGAATTTGGAGAAGATCGCAAACTTGCGCGACTGGTGCGGCTTGGTAAGATTCGTGGATATCTGTTGTTACAGGTAAACCCGTCTGATGTTTAATCGCCTCCAACATCGCAAGCCCTTTTGTCAACCCAACACCACGATCAGCGTTCATACTGGTTCGGTTTGCCTTGTCAAATGAACCCTTGAAAATCACGTTGACCGGAAAACGTTCGCTAAGCCGAACCAATGTCTCCGCAATCGTTTCGTTAAATTCCTCTTGAAGTGTACACGGTCCGGCAATCAAAAGAAGTTTTTCGCCTTTACCGCAACGATAATTTCCAATTCGTGCGGGATTGTTTATCAAATTCTCCATAATTATTCAATGTTCTATTATTAGTCCTATTTCAGGAAAATTAACACAAAAATTCAATCAAAACTAAAATTAGTGATTGATGATTTCGAGCAGTGTTACGGTAACACATTGCAGAATTTATCGTCCGAAAATACCGATGCGGAACAAAATCCACAAAGCGTTTAATGTTTCTTTTCGGTTAATTTTGGAAGAACCGAAGCGACGATCAACAAAAATAATTGGTACTTCGACAAATGTTGCATTTAGTTTTTTGAGTCGGTACAAAATTTCTTCTTGAAACGAATATCCTTTTGAAATAATTTTTGTAACGTCAAGTTTTTTGAGCAACTCCACGCGATAACAACGGAATGCACCGCTATTATCTTTTGTTTTTAGACCGAGAAAAAATTTTGCGTAAAGGTTGATGCAACGGCTCATGAGTTGCCGGTAAAACGGCCAACCTTCGACGCCGCCACCTTGTACATAGCGAGAACCAATCACCACATCAAAACCGTGGTCGTTGTTATTTCCTTCTGCTTTGGCGCGAATTGCCGGAAGATAACGAGGCGGATGACTCAAATCAGCATCCATATTAAGAAGGAAATCATAATGATTCTCAACCGCATAATGCATTGCGGCAAGAGTTGCCGTGCCGAGACCAAGTTTACCGGAGCGGCGCAACAATTTCAAACGCGGTTCGGTTTTCATCTGCTCCGCAACCCAGTCGCCGGTTCCGTCCGGCGAGTTGTCATCAATAACTAAAATATCAACATCAGGAGCAAATTCGAAAATCTCTTTCGTAATCAAAGGTAAATTTTCCCGCTCGTTGTATGTTGCCAGTGATACCAAAAAACGTAACATTGATATGTCAGGAAAGTAAAAAAATTGTAATATTTCATGGAATTTCCGTTAAAAGTAAATCAACCTAAGAATTGATGACTTTTCACTGAAAAAAAAAATTTTTTCGCTACACAAAACGTATGTTGACCAACTCTTAACAAAATTCTACGGAACAGTTACGAAAAACTAAGAAACAATTACGGAACAATATTATTGAGTGAAACTAAAGTGTCTAAGGGATTGGGTATGGATTAAATCGGCGAAATTTGGTAAACCTACGAATTGTTTTTATGATTTTATAATTCCAGACCAATATCTGATACGCTTTAGAAATTGGATGATTTGGATGTACCGCTGAATTCTTAAACCGAATATCATTATCATCAAACTCGAAACGAATTTCATCATAGTGGAAAATGTTGACCTTTTCAAGAGACTCTGTCAAGAGACTCTGTCAAGAGACTCTCTGATAATTTTGAACTGCCAATTTTAAATCTTTGTGTTTGGTAATTTGTTATCTCAATTCTGGGATATAATATACAAAAATTAAATTTCAACGTGTCATGAATGACAAACTTCAAAATGATAATTACCGGATTGTTCTTTAATTGTTGAATTAAAGATATTCGTTCCAATTTCGTTTTTTGAGTTCTTCGATAACTTCTCGAACCGATTCTTCGCAATCTTTTTGTGCGATTAGTGTGGCGTCTTGAGTTTGGACAACAATCACATTTTCCATACCGAGCAACGCAACAAGATGGTCGGGATCGTTGCCGCGAACAATACAATTTGAAGAATTGATTGCCAGAATTTTCGAACCGACAGCGAGATTGCCGTCGTGATCGTGTTGTTCGGCATAAAGCCGGTCAAGCGAACACCAAGTTCCGACATCGTCCCATGAAAATCTTGCATCAAGCATAATAATTGTTTCAGCCCGTTCCATGACAGCGAAATCAATTGAGATTTTTTTCATCAACGGGAAAATTTGTTCGGTCGTTTTCTGTTCTTGATCAGTTCCTGTTACGTCGGCAATCGTGTTGAGATATTCACCGATTTCAGGTTCAAAACGGTTGAGCAATTCCAGAATTGTTTTTGCTTTCCAGACGAAAATTCCGGCGTTCCAACCGAAGTTGCCGGACTTCAAAAATTCCAATGCTTTTTCCATTGGCGGTTTTTCGTGGAATCGAACAACATTGAACGCCGTCGTCAGATTTTTCCATTTTTCTGTAACAGCTGATTCGAGCGGTAAATTCCGATTCCGTTGGATGTAACCGTAAGAAGTGGATGGAAAGGTCGGTTTCACTCCAAGTGTAACAAGCCGTTCCGGTGATTCTTCGACAAGATCCGCCGCAAATTGTAACGTGTTGCAAAAAACCGTGTCCGGTTGAATCACGTGATCGGACGGAAGTATTATCATGGTTGCTTCCGGATCGTTTTTCAAAAGTTTTGCGGCTGCCCAACCAATACAGGGTGCAGTATTTCTCGCTGCCGGTTCCGCAAGAATATGATCTTTCGGCAAATCCGGTAACGATTTTTCGATCAATCCGATCATGGATTGTCCGGTCAAAATCCAGACTTGTTCCTGCGGAACCAACGAACTTAAACGATGAACGGTTGATTCAAGCATTGTCCGATTGGTTTCAAAGAACAAAAATTGTTTCGCTAAAGACTGGCGACTTTCCGGCCAAAGCCGCGTTCCCGAACCGCCCGCTAAAATCACTGCGTAAAGCATAACCAATAAAAAAAATAATAATTTGATTGTTGTTCTGTCTTTTTGTATTTTTGAACCCGTTCCAAAAATCGTAACTGTTCACACAATAAACAGAAAGTAAAATACCCCAAAATGACATCCGCTATCGCCAACCATGAAATTGAACAACGTTTATTTTGTTACATCGCAATAAAACGAACTTTCAAGAAATGAATAATATATCAGATTGTCTGAAATAAACAAGGTTGTTGAAATTTGTACCTATTGGTCAAGTACCGGCAAAATTGACACATCAATTGAGACATACTTGTACACGTCATTTTTGCTTGTACTTGAACTTTTTATTTTTGGAGCAAAAATAAAAATGTTACTGAATAGTTACTATTCAACAACTAGTTACCGTTTATAACCAGAGAACTAAACGTCCTGACAGCATATCCGGCAAGCGATTGCGTACCGTTGTTTCAATTTCGATGTCAAGATAACGTGTACTGAAATGGGAAGCAATCACTGTTTTGTTTTGGAATTGGTGTTGCCGGTCAACAAGATCGTCCAGATGAATATGACCATATTTATGGATACGTTCACCACGATGACGTTTTGCAACAAACGACAATTC
>JAIRTV010000036.1 GCA_031254675.1 Planctomycetaceae bacterium
TTCCAACACATCCAACTGCGATGTTAAACGTTGTACCTGATCGTCCACATTCAAACGAGTTTGTACCGGTTTGGAAAGAGCGGAGATTGGAATAAATAACGAAACAACCGCGAAACAAACCGCAAATAAAATCAAACCAATGATTTGCTGAGATTCCCAATAAATTTTTGGAATATTTATTGTTTCCACATTAATTGTCCAATTGCCAAGTTCTTTTTCGAAAGAGCTCATCATTAGACCGCCGATTTGGTTCTCGCGGTCTAAAATGGCGCCAAGTTTCCGGTCATCGGGAAGGAGTTGCCAAGCCGCCAACCATGCCAACACAGGAATTACCAGATAAACAATCAGACTAAACGCAACAATATTCGGTTCATACCAACCGCCAACACGAAGTGTTAGAAGAGCGATTCCCCAAAGAAACAAAAATATTGCAGTAAAAATGCAAAACTTTTTGAGAAACAGCACGGCAAAAATTCGACGCCGAAATGTCGAAAGAATTTTGGTACGTTGTTGTTGATTCATAATTTAACCTTCTCTACTCTTCATCCTTGAGATTTCCGCTTGTGTTGCGACAATTTTCCGGCGAATAAAGTATTGCGGTTCGGGTTTGCGTTCAAGAGTTTGCGGTTGCTGCTGCGGCAGCGGCTGCCGCCGCGGCTTCTTTGGCGGCGAGGGCGGCTTCTTTGGCAGCGGCGGCGGCTCGGTTGGCTCGATCTGTCGAAAGAACTTGCCGGAGCAAAGCCGAAACATCTTCAAACGGTTTCTCATTCGGTGGTCCTGCCGCGTACTGCATAATTGAACGTTGTGTCCGTTCCGTCAAGGAAAGAAGCATGGAGGAAACCGTACCAAAATCCGGTTCGCTAATCACAATTCCACGCTTTCCATATTCATCCGGTTTGCGGGAAAATGTTCGGCTGGCAACCGCTAAAAATGAAACCGCCGAATCGAGACGTTGAAGCGTCAAAAGCCGGCGAACAAATTCTTGTCTTTGGTCGTGGTAATCGTCCAACCGATTGGCAGTGAGAATATGCAAACCAGGTCGCAATTTTTCCATATCAACTTCGTCGCCACCGTAAACAACACCGCCGCTAAAACGGTCAACACACAGAAAATTTCCTCCGGCGTAACAACCGGTCATCAGTTCTTGAAAAGCTTTGTCGAGTGCTTCTTCGGCATCTTTTGCTCCTAACAATTCTCGACAAAGCAAACCTCGTGATCGTGGTTCTTGGGGAACAGACCGTTTCGGGCAATTGACAACAGCAACAAACAATGCGTGTTGGTTTACTCCTGCCCATGTTCCGCCTGCTTTCCGGTCAATTCCACACACAACTCTGGGACGTCCCGATTGAATTCGCGGCGGTTGCGCAGACCGACTAATACGTTCTTCCCGATTAAATGCCGCTAGAAGCGGTGAATCATTCGCCGTTTGATATTGAATAGCGATAATACCCATTGTTTTTACTGGTTATAAGTTGGTTGATTGTTGTTGCTTATTGGTTTGTTGTTTGTTAAAACAAGTCGCTGAAAATTATTTAGAAACTACCTACAAAGTCAGTTTTGCCTATTTTCTCACGGGTCAAGAAAGAAAATACCCCTCTTTGGTGGGGTTTTCCGCTTTTTTTCCTGTTTTTGGATTCAGATGCCCTGTACTTTTTTTTGAAGATTGCTATCATAACGCCGATTTTAAGGAGAGATCATTGTAATACCTGAAGGAAAATATTAACTAAATCACCCAAATTAAACCGATTCTCCAAAAACGATACCCTGAAATCTTTACAATTTTGTTTGTTTTACCGTACTGTTACTATTCGGATGACCGCTAAAACGCACAATTGGAAATTTCAATTCGAAAAACCATAAAATTTCACCCGAAAATAGAACAATGGTTTCTTGAATGGAAAAAATGGAGAAACCGTCTCTTTTGAATCATATTGGAATTTGAAAAGTTACGGTGTTTTCTATCGGTCACATTTTGGCAAATATTGTGTACACAACACTTTACTACACCGCAGGCGTCCCTCTTTTTATTGCAGTCGTGTTTACGCTCGTTTTGCATTTGGTTGAGCGGATTTTCTTTTTGTCATCGCATCGTCGTTCCAGAAATTTGTTTTCGGGAACTCCGTGGTTGCCGTTTCATTGCTCAACGCAACCCTTGAATGGCGAAGAAATTGAATTTCAAAGTCACGAAAAAATTACGCTACGAGGAACATTTCTTCGTCATAAATCGGATATTCGAAAAGGCAGTGTGTTATTTTGCCACGAATTTAACGGAAATCAAATGAGTATAAGTCCTTACGTTGAACAATTGGTAAACGGCGGATTTGATGTATTGACGTTTGATTTTCGCAATCACGGCAAAAGCGATTTCGATTACCACACGCAGACAACGCCATGGATTACGACGACGGACATGGATGATGTTCGTGCGGCGATTACTTATTTTTGTTCGCGACCGGAAACGGATTCGCAAGGTATTGGTATTTTTGGACTTGGGAAAGGTGCCAATATTGCTCTTTGTGCGGCAGGAACAGATCAACGGGTACGGTCAATTGTTTTGGACAATCCGATGCCGGAAAATCGGCTTTTTAACCGAAATTGCCGTGAGATACTTCTCAAATCAATCCGGCAATCTTCCCGAATTTCGCGGAAACGTACGGCTCTTTGGGTATCGCTTTTTTTTCGAGCGTTGCTTTATGCCGTAACATGTCCGGTTGTGTCCCTTTTCTATACTTGGCGACGTTTCATATTGGGTTTTTGGTATGGATGCCGGTTTGTCAATCCTAGTCCGTTTCTTAAAAATGTTCGTCAACCGATTATGATTGTTCATGGACAGATTGACACGATGACCCGCGCCGATCAAATTCAAGCGTTTTGTGATCGCATGACGGTTCGTCCTAAGTTATGGCTTGTCTCGGCAAAAGATCGTGATTGTTACGAGAAAATTTCGGACGACTGTTCCCGACAAGTTGCTCGTTTTTTTGCGGAAGCAACTCTGTAACGATTAGCCAATTTTGATTGGTTTGGTATTGAGAGGATTTGTTACGCTGATCTTCAAAAGTAAACACGCAATATAAAATATGGTGTCTGAAATGTAGGGAAGCAGCGTATGACAATAAGTTGATTATTTGTACATCGTTCCTCACATTTTAAGATTCGGTTTTCACTGCATACTGTAAAATTTAGTATTTTTGGAAGGAAGATTTTTATGAATACAATTCTTTCGGACTGGTTGCAATCTGGGACGTTGCTTCTTGACGGTGGTTGGGGAACGCAACTTCAGCTTCGTGGTCTTGAAACTGGAGCCCATCCTGATCTGTGGAATCTCGCTCAACCGGAAAAAGTTCGGGAAGTTGCGGAGGCTTACGTTTCAGCCGGAAGCAATGTCATTTTGACCAACA
>JAIRTV010000201.1 GCA_031254675.1 Planctomycetaceae bacterium
GCAGTAGTTGTCCCAAGCCGGGCAGAATAAGCGAACAGAATGCGTTAAACGTGTTGATGTGGTGTTTGTGTTCGGGTTTGTCCATCGGTCTTCGTGGGTAAAGGTTAGAGCAAATTGAAGCAACAAAGTAAAAATACAAGGGTCGAGTCGGCTATCGCCGACGTGATGGTGGGTGAAAACCCTTCGGCGAAACATCACCCACCTTTGAGAAAACTTTCGGCAAACAAGGTGGGCAACCTTTCGCCGAAAGGTTGCGTCGGCGATAGCCGACTCGAACTTGCGAATGGCTGGTAATTTGTGTTGCCGAGCGGTTTGGAATCAAATTACCAGCCGAACACAGGGGCTAGTCGGCTATCGTTATAGTTAATAGTTATGAGTGAATAGTGAATAGTTCGCAAGCGGAATTATGACCAGAACGGTAATAATTCCGCTTGCGAACTATTCACTATCCACTATCCACTATCCACTAAAAGGTTTGTTATTCTTTGTCTAGTATTTTTTTTGCGGTTAACATTGCTTGCCGTATGAATGGGTCATTGGGGTCGCTTGAAATACTTTTTGTAATAACCGGAATTTGTAACTTTCCATCCACCGGACGCGCCAAACTCCAACGTTTTTCCGTCTCCACCGCAATATCCGGCGAAACTCCAACTCCACTGTAAGACCAACCAAGCGGCGAATAAAATTTCTCAACCGTTAATTTCAACCCCACTTTGGCATGACCCGGCACACTCGAACTAATTGGAAGAATTTGTTGAATGGTTCCCTTTCCGTAACTCCGTTTGCCAATAAGAATGCCGCGTTTGTGATCTCGAATCGCTCCGGCAACAATTTCCGAAGCACTTGCACTTTCTTCATCGATCAAAACGATTAGCGGAATCTTCCATGTATTTTCTGGTGTTGCCGTGTAAGCGAAGTCGGAATTGTTTTGCCGTCCGCGAGTTCGTACAATAACTCCGTTGTCGATGAACAAATTCGCAACTTCAATCCCGATTTGAAGCAAACCGCCTGGATTCCGTCGCATGTCCAACACTAAACATTGCATTCCACGCCGTTCGAGTTCGATTAACGCGGATTTCATTTCTTCGCCGGTTTTTGACTGAAAGCCGGTTAATTTAACGTAACCTAGATAATCGTTGATCATCCGAATATCTTCAACGCTTGGTACTTCGATTTGTCGTCGCGTGATCTGAACTTCTCGTGCCGGTTTCAATCCTGATTTGACCATGAGCCGCACAACAGTTCCTTCCGAACCTTGTAACAAATCGGCGGCATTATCGGTATCACGTCCTTTGGTGGAAATGCCGTCAACCGACAAAATCCGATCGCCATCTTTGAGTCCGTTTTCTTGAGCCGGACTGCCTTGAATAACCCGAACAATTAACAACGACTCTCTGTCCGAACGGAGTTCCACGCCAAGACCCACAAGATTACCGGAAATCAACGAAAATTGGTCATTTAACTGATTGGGTGTTAAATACGCGGTGTAACGATCCAACGAATTAACAACACCGCAGATAAATTCCATGAGCATGATTGTTGGTGTTATACCGATTTGTTGTTGAGCCATTTCCGTTAATCGTAAAATTCCATTTTTTAAGTCGTCTCTGTTACGAATGATCCAACCGTTGGCAGTTTTCCGCATTGTTTCGGCAAACGTGTTTATTGTTTCGGGATTTGCTTTGAGGTTGGCGCGTGTTCGGAAACCGGGATCAGACAGAGCAATCTCAATATTTTGAATTCCGTGCCGAAACAAATGATCCCAATTCGGAACATCCACATAATCCTTTTGAAGCCGTGAGATGATTTCTTCGTAAAAATTTAGTGTATCAATGAATCCTGACTTATAAATAATGTCAAGATAACTCGAATCATGAAACCGACGCCCAACATCATAATGAAACCGTGCAATTCGGTAACGATCCATTAAATTGTTATCGTTCCGATAGATTTGCAATGCCGTTTCGTAATGACTTAGGACATCCATCCAACGGGCTTCGGTTTCCAATTCGGAGCCGTGTTGTAACACGAGGTTGAGTTCTTCCTGTTGAACCGACGGCGGCAACTCTGCTTTGAGAGGACGAATATTCGATAAATTAACAGAATTGTTACCGTCGAATTGTTCCGGCGCAACCTGTTCGTTTGACTTGTTCGTTTGTGGAACAACAAACCGTTGACTATTTACGGAACGGGGCAAAGAACGGGGCGGATTCAATGTTTCTCCGAAAGACGGTGGAACAAACGGAGAAGAAATCGTACCGGTTTGCTGTGATTTTGTTGTGGAGTGATTGTTGTGACCGGTTGAGGAGTCGTTGGAAGTGGGCGGAGTTGTTGGAAAAGTTTTCGAATTGGAATTCGAAAAAGAAATGTTGGAATTTGATTCGTTTGTGGTGGAACGAGCCGGCGGAACAAACCGAATCATTGGTTGTGCCGAAACTTGAGCCCAAAGAATCGGACAGGAAACAAAGAAAATGATTCCGGCAACCAAACCGGAAAAAAAAGAACTGTTTGTGATCTGACAAAAGGGACGATTCATAATTTATTTTGATTCGAGGGGGGATTGTGGGAATCGATATAGTTCGTCGCGAGATCCTTCCCTGTCGAAAAACGGCAACGTCCCGATGCCGTCGGTCATTTCTATTTTTGCAATAACTTTTCTGTTCAAGGATTATAACCCATAAAGTAGGTCAATGCAAATTCTTGTTTGAAATAGTTTCTGCGTAAATTTTGTTCAATCCTCATAATACGAAAAGAAATACCGATTGTTTTGAATAGTCTCAAAAAAACATGAGACCTTTTCTTGAACCCTTCCCTAAGAAAGGTTGCCCACCTGAAAATACTTTATTTGCACGTGCAAATGGTTTATTTGCATGTGCAAATGGTTTATTTGCATGCGCAAATACTTTATTTGCATGCGCAAATGGTTTATTTGCACGTGCAAATGGTTTATTTGCATGTGCAAATACTTTATTTGCATGTGCAATTACTTTATTTGCATGCGCAAATACTTTATTTGCATGCGCAAATACTTTATTTGCATGTGCAAATATTTCATTTGCATGGGAAAATATTTCATTTTCAGGCGGATTATTTGCTGTTCGCTATGAATTTACTGTCAACTATTCACTATTCACTACTAACTATTCACTACTAACTACTAACTATTAACTAAAAAAAATGTTTGCCCATTTTAATGAGTGGTCTGTGAATATTGGGAAAAAAATAAAAAAATAAAAAAAATCTTGAAATTCTACTGGTATTTTTTGCTCATTTCGGCGACAATAGAACACTGTTAGCGGCGAGTTTATGGGGTTTAACCGGAAACAAGACCGCATTTAGTAACATGGTTGCTGAATCGAGTCAATCAATATTCAGAAACCGTTGTCTGGTCAAAAACGATCAGCGAAACAATTTCTAAACTACACAATTTGAAGGAGAAACACAATGAAAAAGCAATTTCGTTTCGGTTTTACGCTTGTGGAATTACTGGTCGTTATTTCGATCATTAGCATGTTGGCAGCCATGCTGTTGCCTGCTGTCAACGCCGCAAGAGAAGCAGGACGTCGTGCGACGTGTATGAACAACCAAAGCCAATTAGCTCTCGCTTGCGTTAATTACGACAGCGCAAAACAAACCGTACCACCAATGAGAGGAGAAATAGGGCGAGTTGAGACTGGTAGTACAAACGGTATCACAAAAACACTCAACGTTACAAGTTGGATTGGTTTTTTACTCCCCTATATGGAGTATAACCAACTCTATCAGAATTTGAGAGAAGTGAAAATTAATGCTGCGAGTGGTAGTGGTACGAATTATGTGGATCAATTGATTCGAATCAAATCGTTACTGTGCCCTAGTGCGGACATACCAGAGGTAAGTTCGGGAACGCATTATGTCTGCAACGGTGGTTATCAGAACGCTTATGCTGGCGCATGGGGTAATAATTTTGACCGAGCAATGTCTGTAGCAGAACTAGATGATGAGTGGGAAGAGCGACCATTCGATCCGGGTAAATTGTCCGATGCAGTCTTTTTTGATTATCGAGCTGGAACAAATGCAGGAACAAATGCCGTTCCCAATGCCTGTACCACCAAATGTTCTCTTGATTATATTTCTAGTCATGGCGGAACTAGTAATGTTCTTCTTCTTTCAGAAAATGAACGTCCTAATTTAGGAACTCTTACAGGAATAACAGAGGGTAGCCGAACTGGAGCTACATGGGCTTTTTGGAGAGGTGGTACTGCTGATGGTGTTCCCTCAGTTGATGCAGATGGTGAGGATAACATAGCATTTTGCTTCCCAATTGATAGGGTAAAATATAAGACTCTAGCACTGATCAATCCTACTACATCACCACCGCCCACAACATTGGTTTCTAATGATGGTACTGATGGTAACTACAGATCTTACGACAGGGTTCTGGACGAATCAAGTAAGCAAAAAGCTCTCACACCGCTTTTTATCAATCAAGGGCGAGGTAATACGACTTTTACGTACGGAACTTATCGTCGTGCCAGACCATCATCGAATCATCCAGGGATTGTCGTCGCAGCATTTGCTGATCGTAGCGTTAAACCATTAAATGAAAATATGGATAAAAAAGTTTTCATTTGGATTTGCCAG
>JAIRTV010000402.1 GCA_031254675.1 Planctomycetaceae bacterium
TTGCGTTCTTTGTGTTCTCTTGTCGTTCGTTATCGTTCAATAAATTAGAAATTGTAACGGAACGAAGCGGCGAAAATATCGGTGTCCGAATGATCACGGTTTGCGTTGTTTCGCATCTGACTCGGTACAGCATGGATGTAATCAAACAACCAACGAGCATTCGAAGTCCAGTACCAATTCAAACCAAGTGTGAAATCATTGACCGAACCGGCAAATACACCATTGCTCAGACCAAACAACTGACTCGTTTCAGTATAACCCCATTTTGCGGCAATTTCCCACGCTCCGAGATGTTCGGCAAAATTATAATCGCCCACTTTCCGCAAATCGAGATTGTGTTTCAGATCAACCGCCCCCCATGCGGCATTATCCGCACTGAATTTGCGGTAATCGCCCGTCAGGAAATAACGAACCGTTACATAACTTCCAAAAATTGTTCGATCTTTGGTTGTTCCGTTAATCGCAACGGAATTGTACTGATTAACATACAGTTCGCTTTGAACGGAAAATGGACCGTTTTGTGCTGCAAATTCGAGACCGAATTTATGATAACCATTTGTTGGAATCGTATAAGTAGCAAGCGTCATTTGGTCAACTGTTGCAAACCGTTCCGTAAATGAAGCGGCGGTGTAAACTCCAGGCGAACTTTTGTTCGCATCGAAATAACTGTAGTTTCCACCGAACAGCAGGAATCGTTTACCGTCAATTTTTCCTTCTTTTCGCGAAACATTCGACAGGAAAGTCAACCGTAAATTCGTAACCGAACCTTGATCATCTCGAAGTTGATACCGTTCATTTTTGGCAAGGTCTTGGTTGTAAAAAAATCCGGCAAAAAATCGAATTTGATCTCTTGCCCAAAGGTGACGCGAACTAATACCGATACGTCGTCCGGTTGCAAAATCACGTCCGTCAAATTCCAAAAATGTTGTATTTGTTCCGCCGGTAAGAACCGAAACGCCCTCCTCAAGACGGTAATGTCCAATCCGAACATATTCAAGAAACGGTACATTTTTCACACCAAACCAAACATCTTTGAGATTGACACCGCTGCGGTTTGACCCTGATCCTGTTGCTTCAATGAAGCAGAGATCAACTTTGTAGTCGAAGATATTGTAACCTTCGCCTTTAACACCAACACGGAGATCACGAATACCGTTGTAATTTGTTCGTGATGTTAAGTTTGTGTTGCCTGTATCGCAACCTTTTTGATCGATACTGTAACTGTCAAAATAGACACGCCCGTCAATCACTCGGGTGAACCCTTTTTTTGGATCGGGTTTATCCTGTTTCTTTTTCAGTTGCGATTCCAGCTGACTGATTCGCGCTTCCAAATCGACAGCATCGGCAACGTAATAACCTTGCGGAGCCGCAACTTGCGGTGTCGGCTCATACAATGCCGTAACACCGTTTTGAGCCAATAAGTTCGAAGCACCAACGCTCAAACTTATCACTGTTGCAATAAATGTCAAAAGACATTTTTCCCATAATTGTTTCACTGTTCTTGTCTCCTTTGTGAAAAAACTGTTCCGAACTTGTTTGGTACATTTTGGTGCTTCGGTACTTTTAAGCTTTGGAGTTTTGTTAATACACATTGGGCTTTTTCGACAATCTTTTTCTGGAAACTTAAAACAGTTTTCACGATTTGACTAAAAATAAGACATACAACACAAAGAAGGGTAATATCGGTAAAATATATCTTTTAATGAGATTTTACCGTGCAAAATCCGTGATTGTTTCAGAATTGATGCGTCGTTTGTGGTTTGTGTCGCAAGCGAATAATTATCCTAAAACTAAAATTTTATCTGCGAGACGCCTCATGAATGACGCATTTTCAAAATGACGTTGACAGACCAATTAACAGAGACAAACAACCAACTCGTTGATTCGATCCGAAATAGAAGAGTTACAAAATAGCGTCTGGTCAATTGTAACAAAAAAAACCAGCACGATTTTCGCACAAATATTTTCCAACAGAATCATTGGGGTATTACCAACCGAAACAAAAACCGAGATTGCCGAAATGAGTGGTGTGGCGTGCGTTAATTGTTAGATCGTAATCGAGAAAAAGAAAAATATTGTACACGCCTTCAAATTTCAAACCGCAACCTATCCACGCCCAATCACGTCCGGTATTGCCTTCATAATAGAACACCGCCGGAGTCGAAGTTCCATGAACCGCCGAAAACCGTGTGTGATAATAAACCGGCAAATGATCCAACATTTCATGAATCCATGTGAATCGGCTTTGAAGTTCGAAAGAGTCGAAGAGTTTCCAATTGATTCGTACTCCGAGAAGTTGGCTAAGCCCATGACCATTCCAATCGCCTTGAACAAACGAATCGGCTTCGCCAATCCGACCATGATACAAAAAATCATATTGCAATGCGTAAAACGGTTTGACTCCCCATTTGCCAAAAATAAAATCAAGACCAAACTCACCAAAAAAATTACACTGCATCCCATTGCCTTTGGCGTGAACTTGTGTGGCGGAATGACTTACCTTATATTGATCGTAGCCAATACTTCCGGCTCCGCCAAAATGACAACCGCTCAAATAAATATATTTTCCTAATCCGAAAAGATAATTATCGGTTTGAGCTTTTGTTTGGTTGGGATATTTTATTTTGTTTTGGTTGAAGTTACCGAAAAAGGTGTTATAAATTCCGTGTGCTTGAACAACATCCACTCCAATCTGAACCCCATAAAAATGAGGTTTTATTTGGGCGGATGTTCCTTTTGGTTTTAAGGTGGTATTTCCGTAATACAGATTCGTCCAAACTCGCCCGCCATCACCACGTCGGCGACGTTTCTGACCAAGATAGCAATCCACATCCACCGAAAAAAAAGGACGCTCAAAAGGTTGATCGAATGATTGATCAAAAGAATGCGTTTCAAAATCTTCCGTTTCCGTTGCAATAACAGGATAAAGTTTTTCAAAACGTGTTTCGGTAAAATCGGCAAAAGAATTGGCGGTTACGTGTTGAACCGATGCGAGTAAACCGGCAACAGTGAAAACCACCGGAATCATAGAGCAAATCATATACCGCATCGTTTCTGCAATTTTTAGAATGATAAAAACGAATATAAATTAAGAAAACCACCTTTACCAATATCGACGATAAAACAGAAAAACTTTAACAATTATATCGAATATTCCGAAGAATTAGAGTGTATTCGGTATTGGTATGTCTTGGTATGTCATTGCCAAATCGTGCAAACGATTTAGTAAGTTTACCAAACTTCGCCAATTTAATTCGTACGAATTCCGAACACGCTCAAATAATTTTCTTGTGAACAGTAGGAAAATTTTCAAAAAAATAGAAAGTTCCGCTTGACACGTTATTCTGTTTAACATAAACTATGAAACTTAGTTGATTGTGATTCGCATTTTTTTACCGTGTTGTTTTTCGGTAAACGTTTCGCAATTATATCGGTAAAACCTTGTAAAATGAGGAAAATGACAATGGAAAATTTCGTAAAATGTTTGGTCGGGATTTTCGCAATATTTTTTGCGAAAAGTCAAATGTTAAACTTGGTAAATTACGCAAAGCAGGGGGGGGGGGGGAGGCTATCTGGAGTGGAGAGTTGAGAACGGATAGTGGAGAGTGGTCGATTTTTCGGCGTTTTTCTGCAAAATTCTCAACTCTTTTTCGTTCTTCACGATTCGGCTTTACGTTGGTCGAACTTCTTGTGGTGATTGCGATTATCGGTGTTTTAATCGCACTTCTGTTGCCTGCCGTTCAAGCCGCGCGGGAAGCGGCACGTCGGATGACTTGCCAAAACCATTTGAAGCAGTACGCCATCGCGTTGCACAATTACCATGGCGTTCATGACGCCTTTCCGGCTGGTCGCGGCGGACCAACTTCGCATACTGCCACCGACACCAACCCGGAAAGTGATCATAATCATTTTTGGGGTGCTTTGTTCTTTGTCACGCCGTTCATGGAACAACAATCGCGTTACGACGCCTACATGGTCGGACTCACATTGACCGGAACCGTTGACGGAAAAACCAAAGTACGCGGACAAAATGCCGTACCTTGGTTAAATACAGGTATTGAATCACTTCGCGCTGTATTTTCTTTTCCTGGACCGTCGGTTTATTTGTGTCCCTCAGACCCCAATGGAACACGTCCTGGATATGCCGCGACAGTTTGGGGAGACAATCGTTACGCAATGCCAAGAAAGAATTATGTTACTTGTATCGGCGACTGGTCACGGCATAACGGCGATTCCACTATGAACAATAGCCAAGTAGCCAAAGCAAATATCAATACCCGTGGACTTTTTGGCTCGTTGGTCTGGTTCGGCATCGAATCCTGTACAGATGGAACGAGCAATACGGCTCTTTTGTCGGAACGGGTCACTTCAGAAGGACCAGATACGAAATTGATTCGTGGCGGCGCGGTCTGGAATAACGCATCGGCTTCGAGCCTGAGTCCGAACGTGTGTTCGTTGGTCAGAGTCAATATCAATGAAATGACTCCACCCTCAGGAGGAGACTTCGTCAATCTCAGTAGTAATATCGGCATGTTTGCGTATGCGGGAAGAGTTGGCTATTCGGCATTTACCACGATCACTCCGCCGAACGATCCAGCCTGTCTCAATTCGAACGCCAATCTCGCTAATGGCATCGTTCCTCCAACCAGTTATCATTCTGGCGGGGTTAATCTTGCTTTGGCGGACGCTTCTGTCCGTTTCGTCACGGAAACAATCGACGTCGGCAATCAATTCACAGGTTCTTCGCCCAACGGACCGTCGCCTTATGGCGTCTGGGGAGCCTTAGGATCCAAGAGCGGCGGCGAGGCGAAATCGTTCTGAAGTAAGCCGGAACCGGAGGTGTAAACCTCCAGAACGAAATACCAAATGAGTTCAATTAGCCCTGTTTCCGTTTGTAAAAAGGATGAAAACGTAACTATTCAGTCGTGTAGAAACCGCTAAGTTACAAGGTTTGCGAGAGACCAAAATCCATGTTTTTCGTAATACAAAGTAACGAAAAATCCAAAGTACCTCCTATTAAAGGATTGAAGAATTTTAACCTTATTTTGATAATTTAGATAATATGTTTAAAAAAAGACATAAACCCTGTAAATTAAACACTTTCATGCGACTGGATAGATACATGAAAATTCCAAAATTCCGAATGTTTATGATACGTTCCATTTTTCTTTTTTGTTTCTGCCTATTTTTCATGTCGGGTGGATGTTTTCGTGGTCAGTTAGACCTGCCGAAGCTTTATCCGGTAACCGTTTCGGTCGTCATGAACGGACAACCAGTTGAACAGGCAACGGTTGCTTGTTTTCCGAAAGACGGTAGCGAATGGTTCGCTGGCGGAGTGACCGGTGCTGACGGAACTGTCCGACTTCAAACCAAAGGTCGGTATAACGGTATTCCATCCGGCGATTACAAAGTCGTCGTGATCAAACTGGTTCAGGCGGAAAACTCAACAGAAGAACATCCGCGGATGTATCGTGCCGTTCATTCCCAATATGAACGAAAGGAAACAACCCCATTGGTCTGTTTGATCGAGAAAAATACGAGGACACTCGAATTTGTTGTCGAAGCGGCGCCTGCCCGCGATTTAGTTGATCCTTGATTCGTTTATGAATTGGATGTTCTTGTGCATTTTGGTTCGTTAAAATATAATTTTAAAATTCAAGCAATACAATATTTGAAATACGAGGTGAAGCCATGCCGATTTCCTTACCCCCAATTGATCGTCGTCGTTTTTTACATGGAACATTGAGTGGAGTTGCGACTTCTTTGTTTCCATCCTTGCTTTGGGCAGATGCTTCGACATCTTCGCAAGATGTTTGGGCGATTCTTTCCGACACACACATTCCCGGCAATCGAAACCGGAATGGAGGGAAACCCTCAATCAATCCCGTCGAACATTTTCGAAAGATCCGAGCGGATATTCTTTCGAGCGAGGCGGGAAAACCAGTGGGACTGATTCACTGCGGTGATTGTGCTTACATGCAAGGAATGCCGGAAGATTACACAACGTTTCTGGAAGAGTTCGAACCGATTCGCCAAGTTGGTTTGCCAGTTCATTTTCTGATGGGAAATCATGATAACCGCGAAGCGTTCCTCCGAGCCGTTGCTCGAATGGAGAAGAGAGAGAGTCCTCAAACAATTCCTAATCGTCTCCACTCGATACTCGAAACACCAAAAGCGAATTTTTTTCTTCTCGATTCGTTGGAGAATACCAATTCAACGCCGGGGCTTTTGGGGCAGGCGCAACTCGAATGGCTTGCCGACGAACTGGACGCCCGAAAAGACAAACCGGCTTTATTGTTTGCGCATCATTATCCTAGATTTTTCAGGACAAGACCGGCTCGACTCACGGAATTTAAGGACACAGACGAACTTCTTCAGTGTATCGTCCCGCGAAAACAGGTTAAGGCGTTTGTTTTTGGGCATTCGCATCTGTGGAATACGTATCACCTCGAAGAACTTCTTTGGATCAACATCCCGACAACAGCTTGGAGAGACGATCCAACACAACCTTTTGCTTGGGTCTTGTTGACGCTCAAAGAAAACGGCGTCTCGTTGAAACTTCGGTCTATCGATCCGGAACATCCAAAACATAACGAAACCGTCGAATTGACCTGGCGATGAATGTTAACAATCGCTTCGTGAAGAATAACAATAAACCTTTTCTTTAATACTTATTTTAGTGATGATTTTATTTGAACACGGAAGGCATGGAACTTTTTTTATTTTTTCCGCGTCTTCTGTGTTCCATTTCTTCATTGAGAAAAAGATCGTTAAACAACAGGAATTGGTAGGTACCGAAAACAATTGGTACCCGCCAAAAAGCGAAAATTGAGATATAGTACGAAAATTGCGGTTAAAGGAATAAATATAAGGAAGGGAAAATAAACCAATACGCTTAGAAAAAACAACTACTGTTCAACTGCAAACTGAACTGGAAGTTTTAATATGGGAA